>CAILON010000124.1 GCA_903835865.1 uncultured beta proteobacterium | reverse complement strand
CAAATTCAGCAAGTCAAAAATATTTAAAGAAATTACTCGATAAGGCACGAAATAATAATAACAATGGTCTGATTGGAAAAATAACAGAGAGAACCTCGGAAGGAATCCGATTAATTAATAAGCCTCCATTTATCGAACACCTAGAATTCTCGATACACGGAGGGAAAATATCTAAACTAAACGATGAGGGTATGAGCTCATATATTCAATCCTTAACTCCAGATCGAGAGCAATTATTATTGCGCTATAAATGGATTGACTGGGCGCGAAAAATTGTTGGTGTTGGAAGTGTGGGAACTGCATGCTGGATTATGTATTTTGAAGGCCTTGATAGGAGTGACCCCCTTTTTCTGCAAACGAAACAAGCTGAAAAATCTGTTTTGGCGCCCTATTTTTCAGATGCTCAATTTGACTCCGAGGGAGCGCGAGTAGTTTATGGCCAGTCCTTAATACAAGGTGCGCCAGATCTTTTCCTAGGCTTTGGGAAAACAGAAAAAGAAGGAGATTTTTATATTCGCCAATTACGCGATATGAAAGGCGGAATATCAATCGGGGAAGATGGCATTACAGCAAAAGTATTTCCTGATTTTGCAAAACTCTTCGGATGGGCATTAGCTAATGCTCATGCGCGGTCTGGAGATGCTGCCATGATTGCCGGATACTGCGGTAAGAGCGAGGCTATAGATGATGCTCTCGTTAAATTTGCAACCTTGTATGCAGAACAAAATGATCAAGACTACGAGATATTTATGCAAGCTATTAAATCAGGAAAGCTCAGCTGTGCTACAAAAGAATTTTGAAGAGGTGAAGAATTCAGAGCGACGCCCTTACTGTCTTCTGGGATACACAGGACTGCTAAGAAACTAAAGCCGATGCCCAAAGCAAAACCACCAGAAGGTGGTTTTGGTGTTTCTTGATGGCGGATATCCCATCATTTTTAATAACCGCCGCCCGTGGTAGGCTTGTTAAGAGTGAGATTAGCTTTAAAAGTCTTTGCTAGCTCACTTGCGGAACAGACAAGTAAACTGGTATCAACGCCTACCGCAACAAAAATTGCGCCAGCCTCTAAATAAAGATTCGCAAGCTTTGGATCGGAAGCCAATACGCCAGCTGCTTTGCCAACTGCTTTTACTTTCCGAATTCCCTCTAAGATTACTTTTTGTACTTCAGGGTGACCAGGTTGGCCGCGATAGCCCATTGCTGCAGATAAATCAGCGGGGCCAAAAAAAATGCCGTCGATTCCATTAACAGCCAAAATAGCATCTAAATTCTGTATCGCTTGAGTAGACTCTGCTTGAACTAATAAACATATTTGGTCGTTAGCCTCCTCTATATAGTTTTCCACTTGATTCCATCGAGCGGCGCGTGCTAATGATGCCCCCATGCCCCGAATTCCCTCTGGTGGATAGCGTGTTGCGCTGACCATCAGCTTTGCATGATCTGCCGTATCAATCATAGGCAACAATAAAGTTTGAGCACCCACATCAAGATATTGCTTAACAAGTGCTACATCACCTTGGACAGGACGAACTACCGATTGAACTGGATAAGGCGCTACAGCACGAAGCTGACTCAAAATCGTAATAGGGTTATTGGGTCCGTGCTCGGCATCAAGTAGCAACCAATCAAATCCTGTGCTTGCTAATAATTCGGCTACATTGGGATCAGCCAAGCCAACCCATAGTCCAATTTGTGGCACTCCTTTACGGAGCTTAGCTAAAAAAGTATTTTCTGTAATTTTCATCTTACCTTCTTAAATAAAGCGAAAATTGATGATCCCCAAGGGGCCATAATCAGCAGATAACTTATCTCCAGCCACTGCCGTGATGGGGCGTGTAAATGAT
>CAILON010000123.1 GCA_903835865.1 uncultured beta proteobacterium | reverse complement strand
CGTGTCAAAGCCCATATACGGACTGACAGTTACCGCATCTGCACCATATCGTTCAAAGACCTCCATTGCATAGTGGTCGGCAGTGCTGCCAATATCCCCACGCTTGGAATCTAAAATTACCGGAATATGGGGGTACTTTTCTTTAAGGTGTTTGATCAGCTTTTCTAGTTGAACCTCAGCTCTCTGGGATGCAAAGTAGGCGAACTGGGGCTTGAAGGCGCAGACCAAATCCGCGGTGGCATCAGCGATTTCTCGACAGAACTCAAAGATTCCTTCAGGCTTCCCCTGTAAGGATGGGGGCAAGCGCTTTGGGTCGGGGTCAAAACCAACGCACAGCATGCTGCCTTGGGAAGCCCATGCAGACTGGAGTTGCTGGTTAAAGGTATTTGAGCTTGAGTTCATTGGATTTAGCTTATTTTAGTGAAACTGTCATGTTCTATAGGATAAACTAGCGCACATTCCTTAGGAGTTCACCATGATCAACTTGTTCGTCCTCCAAAATGGCCGTCTCTCTCAAGAGCAAGTCGAAGATCGCAATGAATTGTTGCAATATGCCAATCCTATCTGGATCGACGTCGTTGATCCAGAGGAAGAGGAACTCATTTGGATTAAAGAGGCTTTTGGAGTCCTTTTGCCTGAGTTGGATGATTTGGGTGACTTAGAGGCTTCAGCTCGTTACTTTGAAGCGGATGATGGCCATCTTCACATTCGTACAGATTTCTTGTTGGATGAAGACGAAACTTCTCGTAACGTACGAGTAGCATTTGTGCTCACTAAACAAGTCTTGTTCTCCATTCATGATGAAGATCTTCCGGTTTTCCGTTTAGTTCGTTTGCGGGCGCGCTTGCGTCCAGGCTCAGTCAGTAATGCAAAAGATGTTTTGCTGGATCTGTACTCGACAGATGCTGAGTACTCTGCTGATGCACTCGAAGAAGTTTATGAAAATCTTGAACGTGCAGGAAAGCGTGTTCTTTCAGATGACATTAATGACGCAGATGCCGCGGAAGTATTGGAAACGATTGCAACAGAAGAAGATACCAACGGACGCATTCGTCGCAATGTGATGGATACCCGCAGAGCTTTATCTTTCTTAATGCGCAGCAAGTTATTGTCAGATGAGCAGCAAGAAGAAGCGCGTCAAATTTTGCGTGACATTGATTCTTTAGAAAACCACACTGCATTCTTATTCGATAAGATTAACTTCTTGATGGATGCTACTGTGGGTTTCATTAACTTGAATCAATCAAAGATCATCAAGATCTTCTCGGTGGTATCCGTTGCCTTAATGCCACCCACATTGCTGGCTAGTATTTGGGGTATGAACTACAAACATATGCCTGAGCTCGATGCTTCTTGGGGTTACCCGATGGCCATCGGCGCCATGCTGGTATCCGCGCTCATTCCACTCTTTTACTTCCACAGCAAAGGCTGGATGAAGTAATTAGCTGTTGTTAGCTTTTAGTAGGGCCAGTAATTCTGCTAAAGCGAAAGTGCTTGCCTGTTGGCGCACGGCTTGTCGATCACCTTTAAATTGCTTGGTCTGACAAGTGGTCGTCACAACACCCTCACTCTGAATTGTCCAGCCAAAGCAAACAGTTCCCACTGGCTTTTCAATCGACCCACCCGAAGGTCCTGCAATACCTGTAATGGATGCTGCTGCTTTGACCTTGGCATTGCGCTGCGCACCTTCAGCCATAGCTTTAGCGACTGGCTCACTAACTGCACCATCGGACTCAATGAGTTCTGCTGGAACTCCTAGGCACTCTGTCTTGGCTTGATTGCTATAGGTAATGTAGCCTCGCTCAAACCAGTCACTTGAACCTGCCAACTCTGTCAATGTTGCACATACCAGCCCACCGGTGCAGGACTCTGCTAGAGCCACTTTCCAGCCTTGAGCAACTAAAAGCTTGGCTAGCTCTTTGGCAATATCGAGTGCATTCATATTTTCTTTTCCTAGCGAATGAATACTTGTATCAATGCCATGATGAGCAAGGTAAAGAAAGCGGCAGCAAGGTCATCCACCATGATGCCAAATCCTCTCCAAATAATTTGAGAGATGCTTGACGGTGAGTTATCCCCTTCTTGGCTCTTAAAATACCGATCAATCATGCCAATAGGGCCTGGCTTGACGGCATCGAAAAATCGAAAGATGATAAAAGCACCGGCTTGCATCCAAATATTGGCGGGCATGATAACAAGCAGTATCAGCCAGAAGGCAATAATTTCATCCCAAACAATGCCACCAAAATCTTTCTTACCTAACTCTTCACTAGCGTGACCACATACCCAGCAGCCCAATAAAATGCCGCCCCCAATGATCCATAAAAAATCTTCAGTAGAGAGAAAGTATTCCCCAAGCAAAAAAGCTGCCCAAGCCCAGAGAGTACCTGCAGTACCAGGTGCTATAGGGCTAAGGCCACTTCCAAAACCAAACGCTAGCGTGCGCCCAGCAGTTTGGAAAACCCATTTAAAAGTAGGTTTTGCCGGTGAGGATTGGGCGGCTTGATTCATGATGCGAAGTGATCAAATGACTTCAACAATATTGTTGTATCTGAATCACTTATAGGATTTCCATCATCAGAAAATAGCACTACCTTTGCTTCAGCATTTTTCATTGCCGTGGTTTGTCCAATGCGGGTGAGTGACAAATGGAGTGAGTTACTCAGTTTTTCAATAATATTGCGCTGATGGCTTGGAGCGGTAAAACAAATTTCATAATCATCGCCACCACATGCGGCAAATTGATTTTGTATTGCTTTGCTTTGCTTTAACAAAATAGCTGACTTGGGAATTTGATCTAAAAATATTTGCGCATCTACTTGGGATTCTTTGAGGATATGTTTTAGATCACCCAATAATCCATCCGAGATATCTAAAGCAGCAGTCGCAATATCCCTCAGCTGTATGCCTAATTCGACTCGAGGAGTTGGTTGGTGCATGCGATGCTCAATTTGTTTTAAATCTAATTCGGGTAGCGAAACTTCATGATGCAGCGCAGCAAGAGTGAGCCTTGCATCTCCGAGTTCACCTGAAACCCAAATATCATCCCCCGCTTTTGCCCCTGACCGTCGAATAGCTTTACCAGTAGGAATGTTGCCAAATGCCGTAATGCAAATATTGAGCGGGCCTGCGGTGGTATCGCCCCCAACCAATGAACAGGAGTGCTCATTAGCCATCGCAAATAGACCCTTGCTAAACCCTTCAAGCCATGCAGAATCGGCCTTGGGGAGAGCGAGGGCCAAAGTAAATCCCACCGGTTTAGCACCCATTGCCGCAAGGTCAGAAAGGTTAACTGCTAGGGCTTTGCGGCCCAATAGCTCTGGGTTAGCGCCAGGCAAAAAGTGTCTGCCCTCTACCAACATATCTGTAGTGATGGCCAATTCTTCGCCGGTAGCAGGGCGTAAAAGAGCGCAGTCATCACCAATGCCAAGAGTAATACTGGAGTTTGATTGCATAGCATTGGCCCCCGTTTTAAAAAAACGTTGGATCAGGCCAAATTCACCGATTGGGTCAGATGGAGATTGCATGCCTTATTTTAGGCTGTTGGCAGGCAGACCTCTGGGAGGAATAGAATTGGAGTCTTCCACATGTCTATTCCTAAGAGTTAGCTGATGAGCAAAGAAAATATTAAAGACCAACAAATCGCGGCCCTCAGAGAGGCCGCACTGCATTATCACGAGTTTCCAACTCCAGGCAAGATTGAGATTGCCCCCACTAAACAACTTACCAATCAACGCGATTTAGCTCTGGCATATACCCCTGGTGTTGCTGCACCATGCGAAGAGATTGTTAAAGATCCAGCAAATGCATTTAAGTACACCGCCCGTGGAAATTTGGTTGGCGTGATTACAAACGGCACAGCCGTTTTAGGCCTAGGAAATATTGGACCATTGGCGAGTAAGCCAGTGATGGAAGGTAAAGCAGTACTCTTTAAGAAATTTGCTGGCATTGATGTTTTCGATATCGAGGTCAATGAGAATGATCCGGATAAGTTAGTTGAAATTATTGCGGCCTTAGAGCCGACATTTGGTGGCATCAATTTAGAAGACATCAAAGCACCAGATTGCTTTGTAGTTGAGCGCAAGTTGCAAGCGCGCATGAAGATTCCCGTATTTCATGATGATCAGCATGGAACTGCGATCGTGGTTGCAGCTGCAATTTTGAATGGTTTAAAGGTCGTCGGTAAAGATGTAGGCAATGTGAAGTTAGTGACATCTGGCGCTGGCGCAGCTGCCCTAGCGTGCTTGGACCTTTTGGTTGATTTAGGTATTCCACGTAAAAATATTTGGGTAACTGATTTGGCTGGTGTTGCTTACAAAGGTCGCAAAGAACTAATGGATCCTGAGAAGGAGCCGTTTTGCCAAGAGACAGAGTTAAGAACTTTGGATCAAGCGATTGAAGGTGCAGATATTTTCTTAGGCCTGTCAGCTGGTGGGGTACTTAAGCCCGAGATGGTGAAGAAGATGGCGGATAAGCCATTGGTGTATGCCTTAGCAAATCCCACCCCAGAAATCTTGCCTGAAGAAGTGAAGGCAGTTCGCCCAGATGCCATCATGGCGACTGGTCGCACTGATTATCCAAACCAGGTCAACAATGTTTTGTGTTTCCCCTTTATTTTCCGAGGCGCCTTGGATGTAGGCGCAACAACCATTACCCGTGGCATGGAAGTGGCTGCCGTTAAGGCCGTTGCAGAGTTAGCTCAAGCCGAGCAAAGCGAAGTGGTGACCTCTGTTTATGGCATTGAAAATCTTACTTTCGGCCCTGAGTATTTAATTCCAAAGCCATTTGATCCACGCTTAATTACGGTCATTGCTCCTGCTGTTGCTAAGGCTGCTATGGATGATGGCGTTGCTTCTCGCCCTATTAAAGATTTCGATGCTTATCGCAATCAGTTGCAGCAGTTTGTGTACCACTCTGGTACTTTGATGAAGCCACTCTTTAGTATTGCTAAGCGTGTACCTGCAAATCAAAAACGGATTGTGTTTGCTGAGGGTGAGGATGAACGTGTCTTACGGGCAGTGCAGATCATTATTGATGAACACCTTGCTACCCCCATATTGATTGGTCGTCCTGCGGTTATTGAACATCGCATTGAGAAATTTAGCCTGCGCATGAAGATTGGCGATGACTTTGAAGTCGTCAATCCCGAAAACGATTCTCGATTCCGCGACTTCTGGCAAACCTATTTAGGTATGACTGAGCGCAAGGGTGTAACCGAGTCATTTGCCAAGTTAGAAATGCGCCGTCGCAATAGTTTGATTGGATCAATCATGATCATCAAAGGAATGGCTGACGGCATGATTTGTGGAACGGTTGGTAATTCTGCAACCCATTTGAAATATATAGATGAAGTAGTCGGTCATGAGCCAGGCGCAAATGTTTATGGCGCCATGTCTGGTTTGATTCTTCCAGGTCGCCAAGTGTTCTTGGTAGATACCCATATTAATTTGGACCCAACAGCTGCTGAGCTAGCTGAATTAACTTTGATGGCTGCTAGCGAAATGCGTAAGTTGGGCTTGGTGCCAAAAGTTGCGCTCCTCTCTCACTCTAATTTCGGCTCAAGCAATGCACCATCAGCAATCAAGATGCGTGAAGTGTTGGCATTAATTCAGAAGGCAGCTCCTGACTTAGAGGTCGATGGTGAGATGCATGGCGATAGTGCTTTAGATGCAACGATTCGTGAAGGTGCAGTCACTAGCTCCCCATTGAAAGGGGATGCAAACCTCTTGGTGATGCCCAATATTGACTCAGCAAACATTTCTTACAACTTGTTAAAAACAGCCGCAGGCAATGGCATTGCGATTGGGCCATTACTACTGGGTGTTGCTAAGCCAATTCACATTTTGACCCCAGCAGCGACGGTTCGCCGGATTGTGAATGTGACTACTTTGGCGGTTGTTGAGGCTGCCAGCAACGCAAGAGGCATTTCCTAAGTACTTTTAATAAATGTAAGTTAGTGATAACTTACATTTATTTTTCCTATATAAATCAACGATTTATATAAAATGCACTGTATTTGGGCTTGATTTGATGGCGTGTTAAGGGTAACCTAGCACCCATCATGAATAATCGCTCTGAAAACAGCAATACAGCCAGCTTCGATGAACATAGCCGTGCTGAAAGTTGGGACAGCAATGATCGACTTGAAACCGAATCGCCCGCTGCCAATATTTACGCTCAAGGCGGTTTATCTCGTTTACAAACCTATGCAGCAAATCAAGTTTCGGGGAAAAAAGTGACAGCTTCTTGGCGTGCCGCTTTGGCCGTTCGCGATGCCGGACCGCCGGCAATGTTGCGCAGTGTGCGCCCTAATATCGTGCAATCCATTCGCGCTTTCCGTACGCCTGATTTACAAGAGGCGGCTACTGAGCTCGGTCAACATTTCATTTATGCTAATTGTGCAAATGCGATGACCAAGGGTGAGGTTTTAGAGTCGATTGCGATTGCATACTCATTTACCAAGCAACAGGCAAAGAATTTTGATCCTTTGTTAGATGCTTTGACTACTACGGTCGACAAGTCAGGCCCTCAGTCTGGATTCGTTGTAGTGCTCGAAGGATTGCCTTGTACTCAGAAATTTGACAAAGAAGCACGCGAGACACTTTTAGATGTTTTCCGTGATGCTGTGGATTTCTGGGCTGAGCGCCGCACACCGTATCGTGTTTTCTATTCTTTTGCTTAACGCTAAAGCCATTTAGTAAACAGCCTGAATCGCCTCTATTTGAGGCGATTTTGCATTTCAGGATTCCATATGCTGTGAACGGCTGTAATGGCCACTACACCAGCTGTTTCGGTGCGCAGCACCCGTTCACCTAAAGAAACGATTTGGTAGCCAGCAGCCTCTGCTAAAGCCTCTTCTTCAGGCGAATGACCTCCTTCAGGTCCAATCATGAGCACGATATCTTGTGGGGCATGTTCAGCCAATACGGAATACATGTTTTTAGTCGCGTCTGGACTCAATAACAGTTTTAGTTTGGGCTTTGGACTTGCTTTCAAATAGGCTTCAAAAGATTGAATGGGCTCTAGCGTTGTAAAAACCGTGCGATCGCATTGCTCACATGCAGACTGAATGATTCCGCGCCAGTGGGAAAGTCGTTTTTGGGCGCGCTCCTCATCGCTTGAGCGAGTAAGTTTGATCACTGAGCGCTCGCACTGTAATGGCGCAATGATTTGAGCCCCAGTTTCCACCGCTTTTTCCACAATCCAATCCATTTTGTCCCCACCAGCTAGTCCTTGAGCCAAAGTAATGGCATATGGGGTCTCACGATGGGTGTCGATGCGGATATTGCTAAGCTCAGCCTGTCCGGTTTTTCCGCTCAAAGAGAGGAGTGTGGCCTCTCCAATCTGGCCATTTCCATCAAATACCGGGAAGGTTTCCCCGATTTGGACACGCCGAACTCGTAAATGGTGGGCGACCTCTGGGGTGAGGATGT
>CAILON010000122.1 GCA_903835865.1 uncultured beta proteobacterium | reverse complement strand
TTGGCCATGCCATTAGCAGATACCTTAAAACAGGCAGATTTAGATTCGGCTGTAGCGGGTAATTTGCCGCATTCAGAAAAAACGATTCCTCGCGAACATCTCTGGCAAGCCCAAACACCGCAAATGTTTGGTTTAAAAAATTTGCATGATGCATTGGCTGATGCCATTCGACTAGAGGCTGATGTTACTGACGAAGCAAGTGCAATGGAGCTAGCGGGATTTAAGCCTTTGCTTATTGAAGGCGCCACTCGAAATTTAAAGGTTACTCACCCTGCAGATTGGGATTTAATGCAAATCTTGTTGCAGTCAACTGGTAAATAAAGTTTCTCCTATGACTCAAATCACAAACCATATACCCCAATTTCGAATTGGACAGGGCTACGACGTACATGCCCTTGTGCTCGATCGCAAGCTCATATTGGGGGGTATCCATATTCCTTATGAAAAGGGTCTCCTAGGCCATTCGGATGCGGATGTTTTGCTGCACGCTCTAACCGATGCTTTATTGGGCGCTGCCGGCTTAAATGATATTGGTCAGTTATTTCCAGATACAGATCCGCAATTCAAAGATATGGATAGCCGCATATTATTGCGAGCTGCTTTACAAAAAGTGCAGGCCGCTGGTTTCCAGATTGGAAATGTTGATGCAACCATCATTTGTCAAAAACCAAAATTAGCGGACTATCTTCCGGAAATGGTTAAAAATATTGCAGCTGACCTTGCAGTCACTCCAAGTCATGTCAACTTAAAAGCCAAGACCAATGAGTCACTTGGCCATTTGGGTAGGGGCGAAGGGATTGCAGTTCATGCTGTAGCCTTGCTCTATAAGGCATAGCCAATTTTATTAATACCAATTAAGAAACGACGAAATAATTCATGACAAATATGATTGAGCAGCGTGCTTTAGCGCAATTATTTACCGAGGCGCGATCACATAATTCTTGGCAAACCAAGACCGTTAGTGATGACCAGTTAAAACAAATTTATGAATTATTTAAATTTGCTCCAACCTCTGTCAACTGTAATCCAGCAAAAATTCTTTTTGTGAAGAGTCATGAAGAAAAAGCTCGGCTTATTGCTTGCGTTAGTCCTGGGAATGTTGATAAGACACGCAATGCTCCTGTCACTGCCATTATTGGTATGGATTTGGACTTTTATGAGAACTTGCCAACGCTATTTCCCCATGTCGATGCCAAAAGCTGGTTTGTTGGGAAAGATGGATTTATTGAGTCAACTGCCTTTCGTAACTCAAGCTTGCAGGGGGCTTATTTGATCATGGCGGTGAGGGCGCTTGGCTTGGATTGTGGGGCTATGAGTGGTTTTGACGCAGATAAGATTAATGCTGAGTTTTTCCCAAATGGCAGGGTAAAAGTGAACTTTTTGCTCAATATAGGCTACGGGGATAATGCTGGCTTGATGCCGCGTCACCCCCGCCCATCCTTTGCAGAAGCCTGCAAGATCCTCTAAAGCCCTAAGCATTGTAGAATTACGTTCTTTAGAGTGAAGTTTAAGCTTGGCAGTGTTTGCGGATATTCGCGAGGATGGCGAAATTGGTAGACGCACCAGGTTTAGGTCCTGACGCCAGAAATGGTGTGGGGGTTCGAGTCCCCCTCCTCGCACCACAAGATTACTGCTTGGCTTGGACTTCACATACCCTGATCTTTATTTAAGAGACGAGAATGGCTGTGCAAATAGAAAATTTAGGTTCCCTGGACCGCAAAATGACTTTGGAATTCGCTCGTGCCGATTTGGCCAAAGCGCGTGAAGCTCGCTTGGCGAAAGTTGGCAAGACTATGAAGATGGCTGGATTTCGTCCAGGCAAAGTACCAAAGAATTTGATAGAGAAGCAGCATGGCATGCAGGTGGATTTTGAACTTCAGTTCGATAAAGCCGCCGAACTCTTTTACGAGCAAAGTCAAAAAGAAGGTCTCGCATTGGCGGGGCAACCACGTATTGAGCCAAAGAGCGAACTCAATGCTGACAAACTTGTTTTTGAAGCATTTTTTGAAGTTTTGCCTGAAGTGAAGATTGGCGACTTTAGTACTGCAGAAGTTAGTAAATACACTACAGATATTGGTGATGCTGAAATTGACCGAGCCCTAGATGTATTGCGTAAACAGCAGGTTCACTACCACCCTCGTGGCCAAGTTGGTGCTCATGGTGATGGCGGTGCTAATACTGCCGCGCAAAATGGTGACCAAGCAGTTATAGACTTTGTCGGAAAAATTGACGGCATTGAATTTGATGGTGGCAAGGCGGAAAATTTTGAATATGTATTAGGCGAAGGCCGCATGCTTCCTGAGTTTGAAGCTGCAACTCTAGGGTTAAAAGCCGGCGAGAGCAAATCCTTTCCATTAAGCTTTCCCGCTGACTATCACGGCAAGGATGTTGCTGGCAAAACAGCTGAATTCACTATTACCGTGAAATCTGTGAACTGGCCACATATGCCAGCTGTAGATGAAGCCTTTGCATTGTCATTGGGCGTTACCGAAGGTGGCGTCGCAAAAATGCGCGATGAAGTAAAAGAAAATCTTGTTCGCGAAGTTAAACGCCGCATTTCTTCCTTACTTAAAAATGAAGTTATGGAAAAGCTCAATACCTTATGTGAGCTAGACGTACCTAAATCTTTAGTGGCATCTGAACAAGAGCGTTTAGTTGAGGGCGCTCGTCAAGACCTGATGCAACGTGGTGTACCTAATGCTAAGGACGCGCCGATTCCACCTGAATTATTTGCTGAGCAAG
>CAILON010000121.1 GCA_903835865.1 uncultured beta proteobacterium | reverse complement strand
CTTTACTTTTCGCAGCGATGATTAAGGATTTTTCATCAATATAGGTACGCTTTAGATCAATATAGGGGAAGGTAGCATATTGGCGAATATTGTTTCGATAGGCTTTGCATATGTTACGAACAATGGTTTCTCCATAGGCATAGTCTTGACCCAATAGTTTGGCGGCAATCATAGCGCTTGCAGTTAGACGTTTTAAATCCCAGTCAAAATTTCCTCGAAGGGTTTCATCAAAGTCGTTGATCCCAAAGACAAGTTGGTGCTCGGTTGTAGAGAAGAATCCAAAGTTGCTGACATGCATATCTCCACATAATTGAGCTTCAATAGGGGGACTTGGCATTCCAGCTAAGTCCTTAGCCATAATTGCTGCACCGCCTCGAAAAAATGCAAATGGATCTACTGCCATACGGGCATGACGAATGGGTATGTACTCTGGAATTCGTGTTGTGGCTTGAGAGAGCAATATGTCAACGGAGGCTTGGCGTTTGTTTTCTACATTAAATTGGCCAATGGAGGGTCGGCTCACTTGCTTGCGAATGGCTTTTCCTGAATCTAGACGTTCTTGAAGACTTGGATTTTTCTGAAGAAATAATTCATATAGTTTGCTTGTCATGATTTCATAATGCCATGAAGTGATAAAAAGAAAAAGCTACCCGAAGGTAGTATTTATATTGCTGCTTGGCCCTGCGAGATTGGCTACCCTAAAACTTTGTTTTCGAACTGACGACCAACATATTAAAACCGCCTTCAATCTTGCTCACGCCATGCATATCGATATAATTAAAGTTGCCGACGAATTGTTAAGAGGGTTCAATGGGCATCAAAAAGCATGTGTTTATAGCGCTATTTTTGATGGTGCTCACCCTTTCTGGGTGCGCTCATTTATATAAAACACAAATTCATGATGTCGTTTATTTATCAGATGCTCAGTTTGATAAAAGTGCAGATGGAGTAGAGGATTTGCATGTTAAAGGGGTAGGCGGCAAGTCTTACGTAGTTAATCAACAGCATTTAAAAAACCTTCTTGCGGTAAAAAAGAAGGTAGTTTCCAAGCCAGGTGAAAGTATGCTGATTGCCCTCGTAGATTCTGATCTTCACACCATATTATTGCTATCGCACGATGAGAAAAATTACGTAGCAATGAGTTTTAATTTCCTCAATATCTTTGGTGATGATGAAGAGACTTTGGCTGCCGCAATGGCCCATCAATATGTTCACGTAGTGGTTGGCGACAACGCAGATATTCAAGATAGTCGTGAAATAAAGTATTTTGTAACTAAAGAAATTGTTAGTACTGGGGTATCCGTTTTTACTACTGCGGCTGGTGGCTATGGTGCTGGCGCTGCAATTGATGAGGTAAAGCGTGTTCAGGATGAAGGGATTGAAGAACGGGTAAATCCATTGGGTATACAGTGGCTTGCAGATGCAGGTTATTCACCATGCGGTTATTTAAAAATGAAGTACGTAATGGAAAAGAACTCAACTGTCTCTAGTGCGCTAACGTATTTATTTACCCATCCAGGAATCGATGATCGAGTTAAGCTATCAAAGCAGTATCTAAAAGAAAACAATCTTGAGTGCCATGACCAGATGCTTATTCCACCTTCAGGAATTGTGCTGAAGTCTGGCTATTTGCAGCAATGATACTATCTAGCGCTTGCATGCTATAGATCCTATTTGCTTGCAATTGAACCCGGCTCAAATAAGTAAATTGCATTTATTTAAATGGAAAGGCTACCCAAGGGGGGCTATTGTGCTGCTGGTGGGTCGGGCGAAAATTCGCTTTCGAACTCGCTAGTAAAGGATTGGAGGACGGGCTTTATTTAGGGGTGAAAAGTAGTGAGGAATGGAAAGTAGTCTGCTGCTATTGAATTTCTACTATCGGCCATTAAGATTCACCCGCGCCCATCTGTTTTGTAGCATCGGGAAATGCAGATCAGCATAAATGAAAAGGGTGTTATCTCATTTTTTGACACGGTTAATTTTGGCAAATTCTTGTATTGCAACAATTGCCTCTTCAAATCCTGAGAAAATTCGTACCCCCTCTTGGGGGCGCCTCTTAATCTTAGCGCCACTTCCTCCAACCCATATCTCTACATTTTTTGGCAGTATATGTCGCAAATGCGTCAGGATAGGTTTTATGCGTCGAATAGGCATGGAATGGCTGAACGATAGCGCAACTATATTTGCCTGACCTGAGATCGCTGCTAGTTTCAAATCATTCAAAGGAATGCTTCTTCCCAGGTTGATAGTTTGCGCACCCTGTTCCGCAAAGATCACCTCAGCCATCAGTAATCCAAGGATATGATGTTCTTCCGGCGGTGTAGCAAAAAGGATTATAGGGAAATGACCCTTGGGTTTGTATAAGAGCAATTCAGCATGCAGATAACGTTCGACGATGCTAGAGCACAGATGCTCGTGATAAATACCAATCTCCCCTTTTGACCAGGCAACGCCAATTGATATAAGTAATGGCGCTACTGTATTTGTGACAAACTCAGTCAACGTTCCCATGCTTCGAGCTTTAACCAATAGAGCCAAAAATCCTTCT
>CAILON010000120.1 GCA_903835865.1 uncultured beta proteobacterium | reverse complement strand
AGGTACCGCTAAGCCAGAGTACGGCAAGGCAGTAGACATGCTGACATCAGCAGCAATTAAAGAAATGATCATTCCCTCACTCTTGCCAGTCGTTGCTCCGATTGTGGTTGGCCTTTTACTGGGACCTGCTGCATTGGGTGGCTTGTTAATGGGCACTATCGTGACTGGTTTGTTTGTAGCCATCTCTATGTGTACTGGTGGTGGAGCTTGGGATAACGCTAAGAAATATATCGAAGAAGGTAACTTCGGCGGTAAAGGTTCTGATGCGCATAAAGCTGCCGTGACAGGTGACACTGTAGGCGACCCCTACAAAGACACTGCTGGTCCTGCAGTGAACCCACTCATTAAGATCATTAACATCGTGGCGCTCTTGATCGTGCCACTCTTGCCAGTGATTAGCCGTTAAGAAGTAAACGCATTAAACAAAAACGCCTAGCAATGCTAGGCGTTTTTTATTCCTGAGTTAATTAAAGCTTAGGACAAGGTTTCCAAATAACGCTGTGCATCTAATGCAGCCATACAACCTGTGCCTGCGCTAGTAATCGCTTGACGGTAGATATGGTCTTGAACATCACCTGCAGCAAACACGCCAGGGATGTTGGTGGCAGTAGCATTGCCTTCTAGACCCGAGTGGGTTTTAAGGTAGCCGTTATGCATATCCAACTGGCCAATAAAGAGTTCGGTGTTGGGTTTATGACCAATGGCAATAAAGGCGCCAGTGACAGCGATATCTTCAGTGCTGCCATCTTGTTTCTTAATGCGCACACCAGTAACCCCTTTTTCATCGCCGAGAACTTCATCTAGTGTGGAGTTCAGTTTGAGCTCCACTTTGCCTTCGGCAACTTTTGCCATGAGGCGATCATTCAAGATTGGTTCAGCACGGAATTTATCGCGACGATGAATAACAGTCACTTTCTTTGCAATGCCAGTAAGGTAGAGCGCTTCTTCAACAGCGGTATTACCGCCACCGACTACGCAAACATCTTGATTGCGATAGAAGAAGCCATCACAAGTAGCGCAACCAGAAACTCCGCGACCCATAAATGCTTCTTCGCTTGGCAGGCCAATGTATTGAGCGGAAGCACCAGTAGAAATAATGAGGGCATCACAGGTGTAGGTGCCAGAGTCACCAACTAAGCGAATAGGCTTTTCTGTCAGGGCAGCCGTATGAATGTGGTCAAAAATGATCTCCGTATTAAAGCGCTCAGCGTGCTTCAAAAAGCGGTCCATGAGCTCTGGGCCTTGGACGCCATCGGGGTCAGCAGGCCAGTTTTCCACGTCCGTAGTGGTCATTAATTGACCGCCTTGAGCTATGCCAGTAATGAGGGTAGGCTGTAAATTGGCTCTGGCAGCGTAAACCGCCGCTGTATAGCCAGCAGGGCCAGATCCGAGGATTAGTACTTTAGAGTGTTTGGGAGTATTTGTAGTCATATCCAAATTATAGATTTGCTTGTTTACAATCGGTAGAACATGGCAAGAACCGCATACCCAAAGTCCAAAATTCCGACACCCCCCGATAATGCCGGGCAGGGTAGGATGCCCCGCCTCCTGCTGGAGGCGCGCTGGTTTATCTCCTTGGGTCTATGTCTGGGTTTATTTGCCATTTTGTTGACCTATTCCAAGGCGGATCCAGCCTGGTCCCATGCTAGTTTTGAGGCTCCCAAGAACCTGGGTGGCCGTTTTGGGGCTTATTTAGCCGATTTATTGCTCTATATCTTCGGTATTTCTGCATTT
>CAILON010000119.1 GCA_903835865.1 uncultured beta proteobacterium | reverse complement strand
ATGCACTGCTTCTCTTTGGGCGCCATCGGCAATTTGATGCCGACAACTCGTTCCATCAGCCACCACCCAACTATCAGGAGCTTTACGAATCGCTGGCAATAGATTGGCTTCTGCCATTTGTTTGGATACTTCAATATGTTCAGCTTCATAGCCAAAGCTACCAGCCATCCCACAGCATGAAGACTCAATTAGTTTAGGCTGCGCATTCGGAATCAGTTTAAGTAATTCCATTGCGGGAGTAACTGCTGCAAATGATTTTTGATGGCAGTGCCCATGAAACAAGACTGGCTTGCTTGCTGACTTGAGATTAAGTGTCAACTTTCCATCTTTCACTTCTTTGGCTAAGAACTCTTCTAAGAGTTGTGCTTGCTTGCTTACGCTGATAGCGCGTTCACCAAAGCCCATGACCAGCGCCTCATCTTTCAGGGTGAATAGACATGATGGCTCGAGTCCAATAATTGGAATATTTTTATCTGCATAGGGTGCGAGATGATTTACTAGTTCGCCTAAGGTTTCTTTGGCCTTATCAACCATGCCAGCGGCTAAGTAGGTTCTGCCACAACAGAACTCTTTTGAGCAGGTATTGCTAGATTTCTTCTGATCTTTGCGCTGACTCTTATGCGGAATATGCACTCGATACCCGGCGGCTTTGAGTACTTGTAATGCTGCTTTCAGGTTCTCGTCCTCAAAATAGGCGTTAAAGGTGTCAGCTAGTAAGACCACCCCTTTTTTTGATCCAGTACTCAGTTGCTCTGGTGTGAATTGATAAGGAGCAATCGCTTTTGAATCATTCCAAAAAGTTTTACTTTTCCAGATCGGCAAACTTCTTTGTGCGGATATTCCCATAATCCACTCTTGTAGCTTGGCAATGGGCGCGATGTGATTGCGTAAATTAAGAAGCGTGGGCAATAAAGGAGTATTACTAATCATGGCCGCATATTTGGGGAGATAGGCCACCGCTAAATCTCGTAATGAATGCCCCGTCCGTTTTTTATAAGCAGATAAGAACTCAATCTTCATCTTGGCCATATCAACACCAGTTGGGCACTCGCGGCGACAGGCTTTACAGCTAACACAAAGCTCCATCACTTCTTTGATGGCATCGCTTGCTAGTGGGGAAGTGCCCTCTTGGATATCCAATTGACTGGAAAGTGCGAGTCGCAATGTATTGGCTCTGCCACGGGTGAGATGTTTCTCATCTCGGGTAACGCGGTAACTTGGGCACATCACTTCAGCATCAAACTTACGACAGTGACCATTGTTATTGCACATGTCTACAGCTTTGGCTAAACCCATAGCAGGATCACCGCCTGTACCAGGGGCAGTGGTTTGTTCTGTTACGGGATCATTTTGGACATTCCATGCTGACCAATCAAGAGCAGGTTGTAGTGGGATGACTTTGTAGTTTGGTGGAAATCTAAAGTTGCTGACATCATCCATCTTCGGTGGATTGATGATCTTGCCTGGATTAAATAATCCTTTTGGATCAAAAGCGTATTTGATTTCGGCGAGGGCCTCAGTAATCTTCGGGCCAAATTGCCAAGAGATCCATTCACCGCGACATAGACCATCACCATGCTCACCACTGTAAGCACCTTTATATTTGCGCACCAACTCTGAAGCTTCTTGCGCAACTGCTCGCATCTTTTGCGCCCCATCTCTACGCATATCTAAGATGGGGCGAACGTGGAGCGTGCCAACAGAAGCGTGGGCATACCAAGTACCGCGCGAGCCGTACTTAGAGAAGACATCTGTCAATGCTTGAGTGTATTCAGCCAAGCTTTCTAGTGGTACCGCACAGTCTTCAATAAAGCTAACAGGTTTGCCATCACCTTTTAGGCTCATCATGATGTTTAAGCCTGCCTTGCGCACTTCCCATAAATTCTTTTGCAAGCTTGCATCAGACATAGGTACTACTGCGCCAGGTAAGCCTAGGTCACCCATCAACTCTTCTAGTACTTTGAGCTTTTCTAGTAAGGGGGCCAGTGATTCACCCGCGAACTCTACTAACAGAATCGCTTCTGGAGTTTGTGCTTGAGGGTCAATCAAGGAAGTTTCAACAGTCTTCTTAAAACTCGGATTACTGCGCGCTAAATCAATCATGGTGCGATCAACCAACTCAACAGCGGTAGGCCCTAGTTTGACAATGTGCTGCGCACTATCCATAGCCTTATAAAAGCTAGCAAAGTTCACAATGCCAAGCACCTTATGCCCTGCTAAGGGGGAGAGTTTGAGCTTGAGAGACTTAAAGTAGGCGAGCGTACCT
>CAILON010000118.1 GCA_903835865.1 uncultured beta proteobacterium | reverse complement strand
GCCAAAATAATTCCCTTACGATTTACCGCCATACTTTTACCTTTTAAATAAGCCCATCTTTGGCAAGCTTGCTAACGTAAGACTGAACTTGCAGATCCCAGGCCTCGTTCCAATGCTGCAATTTTGACATATCGCCACTCTGCTCTAGGGCAAGCTGTAGCTTAGAGTTATCCATGCGTGAATTCATGGGTCTAGGGGCTGGTAACGGGTACTCTGAAGCCAAAATAGGCTTGATTGCTTCTGGACTAGTTTTCACCTGAATCCCAGCATCCAAGGCTGCCTGGGTTACTATTTTTGCCAAGCCATGCCATGTTGTCTCCCCAGAAGGCACCGCATGATAGATGCCTGAAGAAAATGTTCTGAGCTGCATTTGCTGGTCTAGGGCCAAATCCAAGCTAACCCGAGCCAACCAATCTGCACTCGTTGGGATCCCATGTTGATCGTGAATCACCTTTAATGCGTCGCGCTCCTTTGCCAGCCGCAAGATGGTGCGAATAAAATTACCGCCATCACCATAAACCCAACTGGTACGGAAAATAGCAAACTGTCCGGAAGATGAACTCGCAAAAGCACTCTCTACTGCTTCTTCGCCTTCTGCTTTACTCTTGCCATAAATACCCAAGGGACTGCGAGGATCGTCTTCAATATAGAAGCTTTTTTTATCACCATCAAATACATAATCCGTGGAGTAATGCAAAAAAGTAGCGCCATGCGTGGCCGCATAGAGCGCCATCAAATCAGGCGCCGTTGCATTAATAGCGTAAGCTAACTCTGCTTCTGATTCGGCCTTGTCCACTGCAGTATATGCAGCAGCATTAATAATCAGATCCGGCTTTGATTGATTTAGCAGATTGCTAAGATCGACAGGATTACTTAAGTCGCATTGAGCTCGCCCAATATATTGGACTTGATTTTTCGCAGAAGAATAGTCGCCCTCAAAAAGACCTTGAAATGCCTTTCCTAACTGGCCATCCTTACCAAAGACGAGAATATTCATTGACGTTGTTCTGAATGACTTAGTTGTACTGCTTCTCAACCCAGTCACGGTAAGAGCCACTCACTACGCCCTCAATCCAAACCGGATTATCTAGATACCACTGAACTGTTTTACGAATTCCGGTATCAAAAGTCTCGGCCGGACGCCACCCTAGCTCACGCTCTACTTTACTTGCGTCAATGGCATAACGACGATCATGGCCGGGACGATCTTTAACGAATGTGATCTGCTCGGCATAGGACTTGCCGTCAGCGCGTGGCTTTAATTCATCCAAAATACGGCAAATGGTATTCACCACCTCTATATTGGCTTTTTCGTTCCAGCCGCCAATGTTGTAGGTCTCGCCCAATTTTCCTGCATCGAGCACCTTACTAATAGCGGAGCAATGATCTCCAACATAAAGCCAATCACGTACTTGCTGACCATCACCATAAATTGGCAATGGTTTGCCATTCAATGCATTCAAAATCACCAAGGGAATTAATTTTTCCGGGAAATGATATGGGCCATAGTTGTTGGAGCAGTTGGTAGTTACAACGGGAAAGCCATAGGTGTGGAACCACGCGCGTACTAAATGATCTGAAGCTGCTTTTGATGCGGAGTAAGGGCTATTGGGCTCATAGGAATTGAGCTCGGAGAAGGCGGGGTCCGTTGGCGAAAGAGAGCCATAAACCTCATCAGTGGATACATGATGAAAACGAAATTGCTCCTTCGCCCTACCCTCAAGGCCATTCCAATACTCACGGGCACACTCGAGTAAATTGAATGTACCCACTATATTGGTTTGAATAAATTCTGCAGGGCCATGAATAGATCGATCCACGTGACTTTCAGCAGCAAAGTTAATAATGGCCCGCGGCTTATGTTTAGCAAGCAATTCCTTTACGAGGGCTTGATTGCCGATATCGCCATGTATAAATAAATGTCTCTGATCACCCTTCAGTGGCTCTAGGGTAGTCAAATTACCTGCGTAGGTTAATTTATCGAGATTAAGAATCCCCTCAGCATTTGGATTTGCAAGCCAATCCAAAACGAAATTTCCACCAATAAATCCTGCACCACCAGTTACCAAAAGCATTATATTGACTCCATCTATACTGGGCCTATAAACATAAACCGTATAAAAATTAGTTTGCCTCACATATAATAAGGCATAGACGTGTATACGCCGCCATCAAACACAGAATATATCACTCGCCCAAAAAACGAAAATGATAATACTCTATGAAGGCAAAAGGCTCGAAAATAAATTCAATAGAAAGTAAAGCGCTTTGAATTCGCTACCTTGATCCCCGAACAAAGAATATTGAAAATACGACATGAAAAAAATCATACTCTTTCGAATTAGTAGCAGAGGTTATCCAAAATCAAAAGTTGATGGCATAAGCAAATATGATTCTCTCAATAATCTCACTTCAGTATTCAAGGACTGGGAGATCATTTGTGTTGCAGATAATTGTGACGAAGAACTTTTAGAAAACCTCAAGACTAAATATCAATTTAGCGAACTTTACACCACTAATTTAGGGAACCCTGGATCATTTTGGAAGCTTTATGAAATAGGTCTTACAAAAGCAAATGATAACGATTGTCTCTATTTCATTGAGGATGACTATCTTCATAAGCCAAATGCCCCAGAAATATTGTTGGAGGGGCTGAGGTGGTTTGACTATGTCACTTTATATGATCATCCTGACAAATATCGGAATAGCAATATGCCACTAAATCCATATGCAAAAATGAATCAATACTCAGAACCTACTGAGGTCATTGAAGGCCCGCTCTCTGTATGGCGCACAACGAACTCGACTACCATGAGTTTTGCTTTAAATGGCAAAACCCTTAAGGAAGATAAAGATATTTGGTCAATCACTGGAACTGCGAATAGAGATGTTGACTTCGATATCTTTTGTACCTTAACCAAACAAAAGACCTTGTTAAAAAAACGTTTTCTGAAGCAACTGCCATTTAAGCATGCCTTTAGAAAAAAATTGCGGCGCTATCTTGGCGTATCCATTCCAGGAAACGCTTTGCATCTGGAGCAGGCGTACCTAAGACCTCAGGATATCAGCAGATTTCTTGAAGGCCAGTGAGCGCTATATAAAAATGCTATACGCCAATTTTATACAACTAGGCCGTATTCAGAACTCTGCATTTGATGTTTTCAATCACCACCTCTATGAGCCAAGCTATACCCCTGTCCCAATCAGAAATCTTTTCTTAGAGCATGG
>CAILON010000117.1 GCA_903835865.1 uncultured beta proteobacterium | reverse complement strand
GGACCACCCCAAGCATGCAATAGATTTCCTTGCTTATCAAATTCCAAAACAGGGGGTGCAGGTACGCAGCACTTAGATCGCCTTGGCGTTAATGTGGCACCCTTTTCATCATCCGTGATGGTGAGTGGGCGATGAATGATCCAAATGTGATCATTCTTATCGGTGGCTACCCCAGATACTTGGCCCAAAATCCAGTTATTGGGAAGTGGTTTTGGCCAATAGGGATCAACTTTGTACTGGGGCGCTTTACTAGCGATTGGACTTTGCGAAAAAGAACTTGTACTGATAAGCAGGCAGATGGCAAGAAATAAGCCGTGAGCAATGAAATTCATTTTTGCCTCCATTTTTATAAATCTTCTTATGACTGAAGATTAGCGCAAATCTGTTGGTAAATGAGAGCATTTCGGGTAATCCCTTAAATCAGAATGCCATTTTCATTTAGGACCTACATGCTATGCTTAAGTCACTTATCTATAACAATAAATAAATAAATTTACAGAGACAAAATGATCATAAAAACTATAGCCCGCTTAGCTGGCCTGACTTCATTCGCCCTATTGATTTTTTCCTCTACGGCAATTGCACAGACTAGCCCACTCAATCTCAAGGTGACTTCCTTGGGGGATAAAGTGCTTAATGGCCCAATCGTTTTGGAGAAGCAAGGCAGTTTCTTTGTGGGTGGCAAGGATATTGAATCTAGCACCCTATCCACACTTCCTGCTTACGCGCAATCTGGCACGATTACCGTTGATCAGATGTATGTTCGCTATCAAACTCCCATGAAGGCAAAAAGTAATTCAGTGGTGATGATTCATGGTTGCTGCTTAACTGGTAAAACTTGGGAGTCCACTCCGGATGGACGCATGGGCTGGGATGAGTACTTTGTCAAACGTGGTTATCCAACATACGTCATCGATCAGTCTGGTAGAGGCCGTTCAGCAGTCAATGCGACTGCTATGAATGCAGCTAAGATGGGTAAAGAAGCACCAGAAAAATTGCCCGTCGTATTTGCAGCGAGTCATGAATCTGCTTGGACAATCTTTCGCTTCGGTAGCGAATATCCTAAAGTTTACGAAGGACAGAAATTTCCAATAGCTGCACAAAATGGTTTATGGCAGCAAATGGTTTCGGATTGGCTATTTACAATGCCCACACCAAACCCCACTGTTCCTAATTTATCTCAGCTCTCTAAGCAGTTAAAGAAAACTGTTCTCATCAGTCACTCTCAGTCAGGGATTTACCCATTTCAAACTGCTCAGTTAAGCAACGAAGGAATTGCTGGAATTATTGCCGTCGAGCCATCTGCTTGCCCTGATGCCAATAGCGACATGACCCCTTATACCAAGATGCCGATTATGGTGATGTACGGAGACTATATGGAGGTTTCACCGCGCTGGGCGCCTAGGTTGAAAGCTTGTCGTGCCTTTGTTGAAAAAGCCAATCAAGCTGGAGGCAAGGTAGAGCTCTTATTGCTACCAGAAGTGGGGATTATGGGTAACTCCCACATGATCATGCAAGATAGCAATAGCATTCAGATTGCTGACATCTTGGGCTCATGGATTGAGCAGCGCATCAAAAATTAAGTCTCACTAAGAGCCCCATTGCTTCTAAAGCCACCTTCGGGTGGCTTTTTTCAAGTCGTTTAATATAGCCCGCATTTGATTTACATCAATATGCATCTCACTACTAGGATCACACTACTCACATGGACAATATTTAGATAGGAGTGATGTATGTTTAAGAATATTCTGGTGCCCATTGTTGATGATATGGTGACTCCCAAAACAATGAAGCGGATAGCAGATTTAGTGCAAGCT
>CAILON010000116.1 GCA_903835865.1 uncultured beta proteobacterium | reverse complement strand
GGGAAGGCCAGATTCTGAGATTTACTAGCCCGGATACCGGCCAAGACAGGTGGAATTTTGCGGACGGGGACCTTCGCGCGCCGATGACAGCGCCCTATCCTCTGATTGGCCGCCAAATTGACGCTCGAGCACCTGCTTGCGAAATTCTGTTCGACCCGGCTAACGGGGAAGTTAGCTAGGCAATCGATAACAGAAAGTAATCATGAAGCAATCGCAATCCAGTATGCGCTCAATCCTTATTAGCGCACTACTAAGTACCGTATTTATCAGCAACCTCACGCAAGCACAAAGTAATTCAAACGTTTCGGTTTCAGTGGGTCCAAATACTATGAACCCAGTCATCGTTACAGCCAATAGAGCACCAACAGCAGCTAACAATGTGCTTGCTGACTACGATTACATTGGCCCAGAAGAAATTGCACAAGCAGGCCAAACCAGCTTAGTAGAGTTATTGCAAAGACAGCGTGGTGTTGAAATTTCGAGCTATGGCACTGGTGGATCCATCGCCAGTGTATTTCTCCGTGGTACTAGTAATGCCCAAAGCTTAGTACTGATTGATGGTGTTCGAACAGATACTGGATTTAACGGTGGACCTAGTTGGCAAGCCATTCCACTTGGGCTGATTGATCATATTGAAATTATTTTTGGACCACAAAGCAGCCTCTATGGCGCAGATGCCATTGGCGGTGTTGTACAAATTTTTACCAAGCAAGGAGATGGCCCCGCCAAAGTCAGCATATCTTCAGGTTATGGTACATATGGCACGACCATTACCGAAGCTAGTATTTACGGGGCAACTGAAGGCGATCAAAAAATTCGCTACTCCTTAAGCGCAAGCCAAAATCTATCGATGGGATTTAATACTGTCGCAGATAACAATCCTTGCAACCCCACAACACAATCCAAAAAATCCATTGCTAGAAATTGCTACTATGGTGCACTGCCGACCAATAGAACTGGTTATGGACAGGACAGCATTACGGGTAGAGCTTCACAAGAATGGAGGCAGGGACAAGAACTAGGGGTGCAATTTCTGCAAAGTCGCTTGAACAATCAGTACCCAGGTAATACACCGGGTACTTATGCTCCTGCAACCATGAATAATATTAATGACTTAGGAACCTATTCTGTTTATTCCAAAAATCAAGTAACTGAAAGTTGGAAGAGTCTTTTACAGGCGGCTCAGTCCATTGACAATGGTCAGCAGCTAACACCAACCACAAACCCTGCGAACAACACCAAGCAAAATATTTTGACTTGGCAGAACGATATTGCGATTGGGCCTGATTTATTACAAATATTGGGTGAGAGAAGATCGCAAAACGTCTTCACCAACCAAGTGAACTACAACACCACTTATTTGCCAGAAAACTTTAATCAAACACGCAATACAAATTCAGTAGCAGGTGCTTATCAATTAAAGCGTGGTGCGCATTTAGCAAATTTATCGCTACGTAATGACAACATCACTGGTTATGGCAGCCAAAATACTGGGGGTGCAGCCTACGGTTACTTCTTCAACAAAGCCTTTAGAGGGAATATCAACTACAGCACCGGCTTTAGACCCCCCACTTTTAATGACTTGTACTACCCTGGTTATGGCAATCCATCTTTGCAGGCTGAAAAGAGTCGAAATACAGAGGCGGGTCTTCATTATGAAGAGGCTACTTATGAATTGCATTTAGTGGGGTATACCAACACGATTACTAACTTGATTCAGTATTCCAGTATTGGATGTCCTCCTGGATATTTTGGTTGCGCTTCGAATGTGGCCAATGCCAAAATCAATGGCGCCTCCTTGGGTGCTAGCAAAAAATTGGAGAACTTCAATCTCAAAGGTTCTTTTGATCAACAAAATCCCATCAATCAAAATACTGGCTCAGTATTGCTAAAGCGTGCTCGTCAATTTGGTAATGCTGCCGTGGAGTATCGCGCTGGCTCTCTGACAACAGGTGCTGGCGTCACTTTTTCCGGACAACGTTATGACTACGGGAATACTGGACTAGGTGGTTATGCCATCTTCAATCTCTATACAAACTATGATCTAACAAAAGATTGGAGTATTTTTGGGCGTTGGAATAACGTTACCAATAAGGACTATCAATTGACTTACGGATACAACACTCCTGGATCAAAT
Source organism: uncultured beta proteobacterium (assembly GCA_903835865.1). GTDB lineage: Bacteria > Pseudomonadota > Gammaproteobacteria > Burkholderiales > Burkholderiaceae > Polynucleobacter. Next base: position 828 of record CAILON010000116.1, on the reverse strand, counting down.
ATCTATATCGGCGCACGTTACGCCATGAAGTAATGCTATGAAATACACCACACTACCTCTGTCATCATTCAAAATATGTCTGGGTGTAGTGTTGTGTGGATTTTTAGTCCTTGCTCAAGCAGCCACAGAAGTAATTGATGATCGCGGCAAGTCCATCGTCTTTAACGCTCCTCCGCAACGCTTAATCAGCCTTCTGCCATCACTTACAGAATCGATTTGCGCCCTTGGTAAATGTAGCAATCTGGTGGGAATTGATCGTTTCTCTAATTGGCCATTATCACTACAAACATTGCCAAAACTCGGTGGTATCAGCGATAGTAATTTAGAAGGTATCGTGCAACTTAAGCCTGATTTAGTGTTAGTCGATCGATCCTCACCCATCATTGCACGTCTTGAAGGCTTGCATATCCCCGTGATGGCCTTTGATATCAAAACCATGGCAGATGAGGAGCGCGCCCTTAAAAAAATGGGGCTAGCTTTAGGCAGCAATGAATCTGATCGAGTCTGGAAACAAATCCAAGCAGAGATTACTCGCGCCAATAAACAGTTAGATGGCTCTCAAAAAAATATGCGTGTGTATTTCGAGGTCAATTCTGCGCCTTATGCCGCTGGTAGAACTTCTTTTATTGGCGAACTATTAACAAGACTTGAACTCAATAACATCATTCCCGAATCCCTGGGGGCCTTTCCAAAAATCAATCCTGAATTTGTGGTGCAAGCAAAACCTGAAATCATCATGCTCAGTGAAACAAGGCTTGCTGCTATGAAAAAACGGCCAGGCTGGAGCGCAATACCGGCTATTGCACAGGATCGCATTTGTGTTTTTAG
>CAILON010000115.1 GCA_903835865.1 uncultured beta proteobacterium | reverse complement strand
TTGGGGCGTTTTGTATTAAAACATTCACTTGATTGCGTTCATCGTAATAGAGGTGATAAATTTTTCCATGGATGGGATTAAAACTAAATTTCGCGCAATGAACCATTTCAGTAGCATCTAATCTGGCTTGCAGGGCTCTTGCTTGCTTCATGAGCACTTCTGCCTGTTCCATGATGCGATCGTATTCTAGCTTCGCATTTTGTCTGGCGACATTTACCGCTTTGTCTTTTTCCTCGACCACTTTAATCGGCGCAAAGACGGGCGCACCGACTTCCATTGGGTATTCAATACCAGCATGCCTTGCCGGATCTTTGTCTTCTATTCTCACTTTGAGTCCTAATTCCTTAATTCACTATTCATTCGTTTTTAAGCGTGCATCTTTTATCTTGAAGACTTCACCAGCCAAAGAGCTCCAGGTCCTAATAAGCCAGAAATCGCATGTCTGTTTTTAGCAAAGAATCGATACCCCATTTGCAATGCTGGTTGCAGTGATTTTCTTGAAAATATCCAAGCCAGTTTTGGCAAGTTAGCCCTTTGATATGCCGCTGGAAAAACAGCAGCTCCGCTAATGAGGGCGCCATCTGCATACTGACCATACATGGCAGCCAAAGCTTCCTCACATGAAACGCCAACCTTAAGAGGGTCATATTTTTCAGAATTGATGTCAATAAATTCTAATAAGCCTGCCTGGTTACGGCCCGACAAAAATAGAATCTCTGCCTGACACAAAGGGCAGGCACCATCGTAAAAGAGGGTTAGTTTTTGTAATTTTTGGCTCACCAGGTAAGTTTAAGACTTATTCAATAAACTAGCTGAGGACACCCTATTTATTAAAAGAGCTTATGGCACTGCTACCTCAACCCTTTAAGGCCCTCATTATTGGCTCTTCCGGCACTATCGGATCAGCCTTTATGGAGCTGTTGCAAAACAATCCCATGTGCACAAGCGCTATAGGTCTGCACCGACATTCTGAAATTCCAATCGATTATCAACATCCTGAATCTATTGAGGCCGCAGCTAAAGCACTTACCTCAGATGCTCCATTTCAGCTGATCATTAATACGATCGGCGTATTACATACATCTGAATGGATGCCAGAAAAAAGATTGGAAGATATCAGTAGAGATCAATTGATGGATCTCATGCAGATCAATGCGATTGGACCAGCTTTAACGATCAAGTACTTTGCCAATCTCTTAGATCCAAAGAATAGTGTGATGGCTACCCTCTCGGCAAAAGTGGGGAGCATTGAAGACAATCGTCTGGGAGGCTGGTACAGCTACCGCGCTTCTAAGGCAGCCCTCAATATGCTCATTAAAACCGCTGCCATTGAATTTGCTAGGACAAAACCCAATACTGCACTCGTTGCTCTACATCCCGGCACAATAAATTCAAGACTGTCTCAACCATTTCGCGGAGAACAGATTGGTAGACCGCCTTTAGATGCTGCAGGCGACATGCTTAAAGTCATTGAGAATCTTAAGAAAGAAGACTCTGGTAGTTTTGTGTCCTATTCAGGGGAACGCTTGCCCTGGTAATGTAAATTGCGTTTAGGAAACTACCTTGGGAGCCTTTTTCCGACAAGCATCAGAGCAGTACTTCACAGATTCCCAATTTTTTTCCCAAGATTTTCTCCAGGTCATTTCTTTATTGCAAACAATGCAAATCTTGCTTGGTAGAAAGCTTTTATTCCCCTTAAAGCTAGATTGCTTTGCTTTCATCTACAGGGTATCCAAGTTATTGAGTAGTTTTTGTGCGTGCTCTTGAATGGATAACTGATCAGGATCACTAATTCTCTTTAAATTCGCGGTCATCAATCGAGTGCGTGGACTCGAATCAAATTGGGTGCGATGCTTGATTAAGAAGTTCCAATACAGCGTAGTTATAGGGCAAGCAGACTCACCGAAGCGAACATCTGGCTTGTATTTGCAACCATTGCAATAGTTACTCATGCGCTTGATATAGGCGCCGCTAGCAATGTATGGCTTACTGGTAAACCGCCCGCCATTTGCAAATAAAGCCATGCCAGCAGTATTAGGCAGCTCCACCCACTCAATTGCATCCACATAGACAGCCAAGTACCAATCGCATACTTGACTAGGCAAGATTTCCGCTAAAAGTGCAAAGTTTCCAGTCACCATCAAGCGCTGAATATGGTGGGCGTATCCATACTTTAGTGTTTGACCAATGGAGTCTTGCATACATGCCATCTGGGTTTGACCAGTCCAATACCATTTCGGGAGAGCGCGCTGATGCTCATAGAAGTTATCTTGCGCCATTTGGGGCATGTCGAGGTAATACATTCCTCTTACAAACTCCCGCCAGCCTAAAATTTGCCGAATAAATCCCTCAACACTTGAAAGCTCAAGAGAAGAATCTTTTCCCCGAGCAAGTAACACTGCTGAAATTACTTCTCGCGGATTCAAGAGCTTGAGATTGAGCGCGCTCGAGATAATGGAGTGCCAGCCAAAAGGAGTATCTGTCCACATGGCATCTTGATACATTCCAAAGTTACGCAATCGATATTCAACAAAATACTGGAGCGCCTCCAAAGCTTGCTCTCTCGTCACTGCCCAGCTAAAACCATCTAGTGAACCAGGATGATCTTTGTAAGTTTTACCAACAAATTTCAATACCGCTTGCGTGATCTCATCAGGCTCAAAACTTTTAGGGGCATCAATGATTCCAGGGCCCTTCTTAGGATAGGGCTTACGATTATCTTGATCGAAGTTCCATTGCCCCCCTTCTGGATTGCCATCACCATCGATCAAGATGTCGTGAGTCTTGCGCATGAGGCGATAAAAATATTCCAGCCTGATTTCTTTTTTATCAGCTACCCATTTCTTAAATTCTTTTGGACTGCAATAAAAATGTTCATCCTCCAGAATCTCTAGCTCTATATTCAGCTCTAGAGCTAGCGCCACTATTGACTGCCTCAGGCGCCACTCGCCAGGCTCAATACACACCAAATGGCTTATTTTCTTTTGCAGGATTTGTTGCCTCAATACCTCAATAATCGATAAAGGAGATTCTTTGACGTAAGTAAGTGGGTAATCAAGCCCTTGCAGAGTCTTTGCAAAGTGACGCATTGCCGACAGAAATAAAGCGATCTTTGCTTTATGGGACCAGACATATTGAGCTTCATTTGCTGACTCAATCATGATGATTTCATCAGTCTCGTGTCTAAAATTTCTTAAGGCTGTACTTTTCAGATCTAACTGATCCCCAAGAATCAATACGAGCCTAGTTGCTACCTTCATTTATTTTTGTATTGCGTAGGGCAAAAGGCCCGTTGAACTTCTTTACTACGTAGGGCGCTATGTTTAGTCGCCCTTCCTGTGACCCTTTTTCTCCAAAGCTCAAAGGATGATCGCTTTAGCTGACTGCGCATAAGCTCAATGACTTGAGACTCAGGCATCCCAAAGGATTTTTCAATGGCATCAAACGGAGTGCGATCCTCCCAGGCCATCTCTATAAGGCGGGATACTTCGGACTCTGAAAGGGAATTTACGAGGAGCTTTGGCACCCAGCAAGTTTAAGGCTTATTTAATAAACTAGCAGAGTGCACTACACAATGGATTAATAGAAATGATTGGGAAAATTCGGCAAAAACTGATTGCACTTAAAGTGCCGGCGGTCAAAAAAGATACTGTCCTGATTTGCCCAATATGTGATCGTGTTATTCCAGATTCTCAAAAGGATGCGCACCATCTAGTACCAAAATCTAAGGGTGGTAAAGCCACTGAATATTTGCACCGTATTTGCCACAAGCAAATTCACGCTTTATTCACCGAAACGGAATTGGCTACGCAATTAAATCATGCGGCCATTCTTAGGGAGCATCCTGAAATGAAGAAATTTATTCAGTGGGTTAAAACGAAGCCCAATAGCTTTTATGAAAGAGTACGTAAAAGTGCGCGCCTTCGAAGCACTTAAAATTTCTATTTCTTCTCGTAGTTCTGACTCTGTAGGAAGTGATACTTTTGAAGCTTTCTTGCCTCATCCATCCGCATGCCTTCACGGATACTTTTTCTCACTTGATTTTCTCTTGCAAAAATCTCTTCTGCGTAAGTCAGAACTTGCTCTTGCATGTGGCTAGGAACAACCACCACACCGTCTGGGTCACCACAGACTAAGTCCCCCGGATTTACCGTAATACCACCGATGTTTACTGGAACCTGCAAGCCCTCCAACTGAATTCTGCCCTTACCAGTTCTCATCCAGTAACCAATACTGTAAATAGGGTAATTCAATTCGCGGCATAAGGAGACATCGCGATTAATACCATCAATGACAGTGCCAGCAATTTTTCTTTGGTGTGCCATCTCGGTCAAAATATTGCCCCAAGTGGTCATTTCATCGCGCCCTTGATTGTCGATCACAATCACATTGCCTGGAGGTACATCATCGATGTACTCGCCTACATTTCCTTCTTCATCAGGATTGGCTAGGCGATATAAAACAGTGTATGCGTGACCAACCATCCGAAACTTGGGGTCGCAAGCAGCAATCTTGTAGCACTGCCCTACAATCCCCGAGCGATCAAGTGCATCACTAATGGCAGCACAATCAAGTTTCTTGGCTCGCTCTATAAATAGGTTTGATGTATTTTTTTCAGTCATTTTTATATTCTTAAACTCAATCTATGGTGATATTGGCGGTCTTAATAACCTTAGACCAATATTGAATATCTTTGCGAATAGTCGCATCAAATTGACTTGGGTTCATATAACGCAACTCCACCCCAGACTTTTCAAGAGCCTGCTTAACTTGTGGGTTATTCAGCGTAGTTCTAGCGGCATCGTTCAGAGTTGCAATAACGGCAGGGGGTGTTCCAGCTGGGGCCAAGATACCAATCCAAGCCTCTAACTCAAAACCAGGGAAACCCGCTTCGGCAGAGGTCGGAACATCTGGCATTTGGGGGATCCGTTTTTTA
>CAILON010000114.1 GCA_903835865.1 uncultured beta proteobacterium | reverse complement strand
TCGTAGCCCAATTTTTGATACAGAGTTAATGCGTCAGAATTAGATGGTCGTACTTCTAGCAATATTCTGGGAATATCTTGCTGAGCTGCTACGCCCTCAATAGCGCCCATCATCCTGGCAGCGAGGCCTAATTTTCGCAGCTTTGGGGACACCGTAATATTAAGTAAGTGCAATTCATCAACTGCTGGAAAAAGGATGCAATAGGCCCAGAGAACGGCTGGATCTAAAAATGATCCTTTTATTGCTTGATCTACGTGCGGACGGATGCAATATGCCCAATGCCCAGCCGCCAAGGAATCCTCAAAGTTACCCCTGGACCACGGGTGAATATGAGAAACCGACTCGATGGCCAAAACAGCATCTAAATCGGCTGTTTGCATAGGCAAAAAAGATAATTCTGAAACGCCTTCTGTTGGCACACTCTCATCCTTGGACATTAGCTCTTAGGTCTCTGGTCTAAATTTTCGAGGCGCTCTAAGGTGGTAAGCGCGACCTTATTTCGGATATACAGTGGCTCAAGCAAATGAACATCGATCTGATGATTGCCTGCCCACTGAAATTTTGCACACTCCAAGACGCCAAGAGCAGATACACCCATTTCTGGATCGAGATGAGACTTTGGTGTTGTGGAATTGCTCTTAGAAAATAAGCGTTCGCCATATTCTTTAAGTGCATTGCCGGCGATGTATTCAACGCCTTGGAGTTGGAGATCTTCTGGCTTACAAAGCTTGATCTCTCCAATTCGTATTGGCAATGCATCATCAATCACTTGATATTGAGCCCAATATATCTCATCCATACGCGCATCTATAGCCACTGCGATATGTTTTGGTCTTACTGATTTAAATTGCTTTGTGTGTACCAGTTGAGCAGCTATAGCGTCAAGCGAGGCTACCGGAATAACTGGTATACGCCTTGCGATAGCAAGTCCCTGAACGGCTGCAACACCCAAACGTACACCAGTAAATGCACCCGGTCCAACTCCGATAGCTATCGCATCAAGATCTTGCAAAGACAGGTCTGCTTGAGCCAGTAATTCAGCAACCCAAGGAAGCAGGAGCTGACTAGCTCCAGCCGACACCGGCTCGTGCTTGAATAATGGTGAATCATCACCCAAAGATAAAGCCACCGAACACCACGCTGAGGAGGTATCGATGGCCAATATACGTGTCAATTCAGACTCTTTTAGATTCAATGCAATGCTTGATTATGAACTTAATCCAGCAATCACCTCTGGAGGCGCTTGAACTAATTCGATTAGGACACCTTCGCCACTAATGGGAAACTCGTCATTGCCTTTTGGGTGAACAAAGGTGATATCAAGACCACCCGCGCCTGTGCGTATACCCCCAGGGGCAAATCGAAGACCATTGGCAGAGAGCCACTCGACTGCTTTAGGCAAATCATCAACCCATAAACCGATGTGATTTAAGGGGGTCTGATGAACAGCAGGTTTCTTTTCGATATCCAGCGGCTGCATGAGATCCACTTCAATCTCATGGACACCAGTTCCAATTGCGCAGATGTCTTCATCCACGTTTTCTCGTTCAGAAACAAAAGTACTCTTGAACTGAAAGCCCAGCATATCTACCCAAAGTTTCTTAAGTTGATTCTTATCCTGACCGCCAATCGCAATTTGCTGAATTCCTAGAATTTTGAATGGCTTCTTCGTTACCGTCATCATTCTTCCTTATTCAAATCGAATAATTAATTGATCCACTGCCAAGCTATCGCCCTCTTTGGCGCAAATTTCAGCAACAACACCATCTTGCATTGCAGATAAGGTATTTTCCATTTTCATGGCTTCAATCGACGCTAATTTTTGCCCTGCAGTGACCGCTTCACCCACTTTTACGGCTATCTTAGTTAATAAACCAGGCATAGGCGACATTACCAATTTAGACGTATCAGGCGGTAGCTTGACTGGCATACGGCGTTGCAACTCAGCACCTAAGGGGCTAAGCACCATACATTCGTAGTGAACCCCATCCAGTACCAATACATATCTAACGCCACGACGTTCCACTTGCGCAGTAATTTTATGAGTGCCATTAATGGTGGCATGAAGACAAATTTGACCTGGACGCCAGTCGCTCACGATGTCGTAACGACTAACACCATCTTCCTCATCTATATAGACAGAATAGATTCCATCTTTGAGCTCTACCCGAATCGACACTTCATACGGGTCGTTCATAGAACCTGTTTTTTTACCAGTCACGACAACAAACTTCTTCGCGATGATCATTTCATGACCAGCCAATTGGCCATCAATCATCTTGATATGCTCAAGATACCGATAGCGCATAAATGCCGCTAATGCTGCTAAACGCTTAGGATCCGCCGGTTGAACAGAATCTTTTTTGAATCCCTCTGGATATTCTTCAGCAATAAAGCCTGTTGTGAAATCACCATTCACAAAACGAGGATGTTGCAATAAGGCCGCCTGAAAAGGGATATTGGAATGAATGCCTTGAATGACAAAGTCATTTAGTGCAGCGCGCATTTTTTCAATCGCCTCAGAGCGGTCTTTGCCGTGCACAATCAGTTTCGCAATCATGGAGTCGTAGTACATCGGGATCTCGCCACCCTCATATACACCTGTATCGACACGCACGCCATTAACGGACTCTGGTGGACGATATTTAACCAAGCGACCTGTTGAAGGCAAAAAATTACGGAATGGATCGTCCGCATTAATACGACATTCCATAGACCAGCCGTCTAGCTTGACATCCTCTTGCTTGAATGTCAGCTTTTCCCCAGCGGCAACACGAATCATCTGCTCAACTAAATCAAGTCCGGTAATGCTTTCTGTCACCGGATGCTCAACTTGCAAACGGGTATTCATCTCTAAAAAGTAAAAAGACTTATCTTTACCCACTACAAATTCCACGGTACCTGCCGACTGGTAATTTACCGCCTTAGCTAAGGCAACAGCTTGTTCGCCCATAGCTTTACGTGTAGCTGGATCGATAAAGGGTGATGG
>CAILON010000113.1 GCA_903835865.1 uncultured beta proteobacterium | reverse complement strand
TCCAAGCTATCCGAAGCAAATGAATTGTTCCCTGGGGATATTATTTACTCTGGCACCCCGGAGAATGTAGGTCCTGTTGTAAGAGGTGATGTCATACGTTGCCAAATCAATGGACTACCTGATCTATCAATCAAGATCGTTTAAGGCATTAGCGGGCCTTTGAGGCCCGCTAATTTCTGATTCTAGTGGTCAGCAAAATTAAGGACGAATCACTCTTGCCGGATTCTCTTCGTAGGGTGGGGAGTAGATTACCAAGAGTTTCACGGGTTCATCGCTGATCACGGTAAAAACGTGCATTGCATCAGCAGGGAAAAAGCAGGCATCTCCCGGCCCCATTTCACAGACTTCACCATTGACCTCTGCTCTAGCTCGACCTTCTAGTATGTAGCAGACTTGCTCAATCCCGGGGTGGGCATGAGGCAGGGCGCCTTTACCTTTCTCAATGGTTCCATGGAGAACTTCAAGCTGTTTAGCGCCGACAGTCTCAGCGCCAATAATTCGGCGATTGACAGTGCCAAGATGGTTCGCTGGGTGATAGCCTTCAACCTCACCTGCTTTTACAAAGTACTGGGATTTAGTAGCGCTCATTGCATTACTCTCTAAATTTAATTTAATAGGATTTTGGAAGGCCCAATACTTTCTCGGCAATAAAGCAAAGAATAAGCTGTGGGCTAACAGGTGCAAGGCGTGGAATCCAAGATTCGCGCAGATAACGCTCTACGTGATATTCCTTGGCGTAGCCCATGCCGCCATGCGTCAGGATGGCGTTCTCGCAAGCATGAAAGCAGGCTTCTGCTGCGAGATACTTTGCCGCATTCGCTTCAGCAGCACAGGATAATTTTTCATCATACAAACTTGCTGCTTTGAATACCATGAGGTTAGCAGCCTCAAGCTCCATCCACGATTTTGCTAAGGGATGCTGAATACCTTGATTCTGTCCAATAGGTCTATCGAACACAATGCGCTCCTTGGCATACAGCGCAGCTCTGGCAAGTGCTATTTGACCAAGCCCAATGGCTTCAGCCGCGATCAAAATTCTTTCTGGATTAAGGCCATGCAGGATATAGGAAAAGCCTTTACCTTCTTCTCCAATCAGGTCATGCGCTGGAATCTTCAGCTTATCAATAAATACTTCATTAGAATCCACACACTTACGCCCCATTTTTTCAATTTCTCGCACATCAATACAAGAGCGATCTAAATCGGTATAGAACAAGGACAAACCTTCAGTACCTTTTGCATCCTCTACAGGGGTGGTACGAGCCAAGAGCAAAATTTTATTAGCAACTTGGGCAGTAGAGATCCAGATCTTTTGACCGCTAACAACATAGTGATCGCCGTGCTTTTCAGCTTTAGTGGATAGCTTTAGGGTATTGAGGCCTGCATTAGGTTCGGTCACACCAAAGCAGGCCCGATCTTTACCGGAAATTAAAGGAGGTAGCCAGCGCTTTTTTTGTTCATCGGTTCCAAAGACCACCACCGGGTGCAAGCCGAAAATATTCATGTGTACTGCAGAGGCGCCAGATAAACCTGCCCCGCTTTCGGAGATGGTGCGCATCATGATTGCTGCTTCTGTAATGCCCAGACCCGCGCCGCCATATTCAGGGGGCATTGTTATACCAAGCCAGCCGGCATCAGCTAGGGCTTGATGGAAATCAAAAGGAAAGTCACCAAGCTCGTCTTTTTTAAGCCAATACTCTGCATCAAATGGCTTACAGAGTTTTTCAATTGCATCTTGGATTTGCAATTGTTCTGGAGAGAATTGGAAGTTCATTTCTTGCTGCCAGTACGAATTAAGGTCTCAATAGCATCTTCTGCATAGCCAAGTCCTCTCAAAACCTCAGCGGTATGCTGCCCAAGCGTGGGTGCAGGACTTAAATCTTCCTTGGCCGGCGTCTCTGACCATGACACAGGGCTTTTCATTACCCGAATTTGACCTTCGCTGGGATGATCCTCGGTGTAAATAAAGGATTTACTTCTAAGGTGTTCATCATTAATGAGGTCGTCAATCGAATTCATGGCTTGATTGGGTAAATCAAATTGATCCAGAAGCTGATGCCATTGCGCAGTCGTTTTTGTCTTCATGATGGACTCAACCTCTTGATATACCCGGTCAATATTATTTGCGCGGTTGACATGTGTACAAAAGATTTCTTCTTGAAGGCGCTCCGGTTGACCAATTGCCTCAAAGAAACTTTTCCAATGCTTATCGTTATAAATCAGGATAGAAATATAGCCATCTTCCGTTGCATAGGGCTTGCGATAAGGTGAAAGAAGACGCGCATATCCCGATTTACCAATTGGCGGAATGAAAGATTCACCGCCAAGGTGGTCTCCCAAAATAAATTGGGCGATGGATTCAAACATGGGGACGATGATGTGTTGGCCCTTACCTGTCTTCTCGCGAGCGTATAGGGCTGAAGTAACCGCATAGACTGAGTGCAGTCCAGTAACCCTATCTCCCAAGGTGGTTGGCGCATAACGCGGCTCGTGAATACCATATTGCTGCATGAGCCAGGGCACGCCAGCAGCCCCTTGAATCAAATCATCATAGGCGGGTTTATCTGCATAGGGGCCATCTAGACCAAAGCCCGAACAAGATACATAGATGATCTTATCGTTTACCTTTTTTAAATCTTCATAACCTAAGCCAAGTCTATCTAAAGCTTGAGGTCTGATATTGGAAATAAAAACATCAACTGTCTTTGCAATATCAAGCGCTGCCTGCTTAGATGCGGGATCTTTTAAATCTAAAACAATACTTTTTTTGCCGCGGTTCGCTTGTAAAAAGATATGGCCCATTTTGGGATTTCTCATGGGGCCAACATCACGCATATTGTCCCCATCAGGCGTTTCAATTTTGATAATCTCAGCGCCCATGGACGCTAAAATTTGGGTCGCAAAAGGACCCAGGATAACTGCGGTTAAATCTAAGACGCGAACGCCTGCTAATGGGCCCATCAGATTCCTTAATAACTCACAAATTAGTTGAGTTCAGACTTAATGCCCGATTGAATAATTAACTTACCCCAGTAAGCCATTTGATCGCTGACATACTGAGCAAAATCTTGGGGATTTTTTGATGGCCAAACTACAAAACCTAATTGCGCTAATTTGGCTTGCACCTCTTTATCTTTCACAGCCTCTTGAATAGCTGCATTGATTTTATCAACAATGGGTTTGGGAAGATTTGCGGGGCCAAAGATACCATTCCAAGAAACGAGATCAAAACCCTGAATGGTTTTTGCAATCGGGGGCACATTGGGTAATTGGGCATAAGGTTGATTGCCAGTTAAGCCAATAGCACGTACCTTGCCAGCTTTAATCATCCCCATGCCAGATCCCGTATCTACTACATAGACCTGAATTTGATTGCCAATAAGGTCTGTTAGGGCTTGTGGGCTCGATTTATATGGAATTTGCGACATGCTAATTTTAGTTAAGTGCATGATCGTTTCAGTAGTGACTAATGAAGTGCTATTCGGTGTGCCATAAGATAGCTTGCCTGGATTTGCTTTGGCGTAATCAATCAACTCTTGAACAGTCTTTACTGGTAAGTCGTTATTAACGGTGAGCACAAATGGCAATTCACCAACACGTGCGATTGGGGTGAAATCTTTGATTGGGTCGTATTTGAGATTTTGAAATAACCAGGGATTTGCCGAGTGCGAGGTATTGGTGGTCATTAATAGGGTGTAGCCGTCAGGTTTGGCTGAGGCTACTAATTGCGCACCGATTTGCGCACTAGCGCCTGGTTTGTTATCAACAATGACTGGTTGACCGAGGATGGCCCCCATTTTTGTCGCCATGATCCTAGCTACTCCATCAGTACCACTGCCTGGAGCAAACGGAACTACCAGAGTGATATTGGAGGAGGGATAGCTTTGCGCGGCGCAATGGAGTGAGCTGGCTGCAAATGCTAGCGCCAGTAGTTTGAGTAATTTATGCATCTTGATCCCCTGTTAATTGTTTAGCGCTAATGGCTCGTCCAACGCGTGATGCATTGGTTTTACCGGTCGCTCTTGTAATGTATTGACCTATTTTGACAGCAGCATCAAAGTCTATGCCAGTTTCTATACCAAGTCCTTTGAGCATATAAAGAACATCTTCGGTAGCAACATTTCCAGTTGCACCCTTGGCATACGGGCATCCACCAAGACCCGCAATGGAGGAGTGGAAAATACTTACCCCTGTCTCCATGGCCGCATAGATGTTCGCGAGGGATTGTCCGTAGGTGTCATGAAAATGGCCAGAAAACTGATGTCTTGGGGCAAATGCAAAAATAGTTTCAAAGACTGACTGAATTTGACCTGGAGTGCCTACGCCGATTGTGTCAGCAATATCAATCTCATCACATCCCAAGTCCAGCATTCGTTTAACCACTTCGGCAACATGAGAGGGCTCCACCATGCCTTGGTAAGGGCAGCCAAAGGAGCACGAAATGCTTCCGCGCACGCGAATGCCGTCTTGCTTAGCTGCTTTTGCAACTGGTATAAAGCGTTCGACTGATTCAGTAATACTGCAGTTGATATTTTTCTGAGAAAACGCTTCAGATGCTGCAGAGAAGATGACAATCTCATCTGCTTTAGCAGCCAGCGCTCCTTCATAACCCCTCATGTTTGGCGTTAGGGCGGAGTAAATAGTGCCAGGTCGCCTAGTAATAGCAGCCATGACTTCATCGCTGCCAGCCATCTGGGGAACCCACTTGGGCGATACAAATGAGGCTGCTTCTATATTTGGAAAGCCTGCTTCTGATAATTGATTAATGAGTTCTACTTTGACATGAATAGGAACAAACTCTTTTTCATTTTGAAGACCATCTCTAGGCCCCACTTCAACAATCTTGACTGTTTTCGGAAGACTGGAGGATGATTTCATTTGCTTTTCTCAAGAAAGGCTTTCATGCGCGCTTGCGCTTCATCGCTCGTGCGGATGCTAGCTATACGCGCTACAGTGTCTTCCAATAAGGTTTCGGTAATTGCCTGCTGAGATATGTCGCGAACCATTTTTTTACAAGCCATTACTGCCATCGGACCATTGCTCAATATGGCTTGGCAGATCTCTTCAACCTTACT
>CAILON010000112.1 GCA_903835865.1 uncultured beta proteobacterium | reverse complement strand
TCCAAGCTCACGCTGGCATTGGGCTTTAGGTTTTCAGGGCTTAATCTAGCTCGCATTAGTCTTCTGCCAAAAAGGGTAAAAATTAAACCACTGGAATGGTGACTTCAAGCAGTTCTCACTCAATATATTAGCGAATGCTTGCGCGGATTTAGCAATTCCATTAGGGTCATTTTTTTCTTCAGAATTCCATTTTGAGAGCTCCTGCACTCCCAGCTGGTAGATTCCATCCACCTTTATAGATGATAGGGAGAATAAAGGACAGCCTAATGCTCTTGCTAATAGATATGGGCCAACAGGTAGGTTTGCTTGGGCCCCCAAAAAATTGACTGGAATAGTATTTTCACCCTTGAGGGGAACGCGATCACCAGCAATAGAAATTAACTCACCCAAATTGATTTTTTCAGAAAAAAGGATTGCATCATGCATTGAGAAACTAGAAACTTGGACTATATTCAAAGCGCTCTCGGGGTTGATAGATTTGAGTAATTGATTAAAGTTGACGGCATGCGCCGTATGAACCAACACAGTCAACTTTAAATTTGGGTACTGCAAAGCTATTGCCCTGCAAAAATCAAGATTTCCAATATGGGATACAACTATGACAGCCCCAGAATTTTCCCCAATTAAGGTTTTAAAACCATTAAGTCCATCTAATGTGTACTCTAGATCCTCAAGATGCCCGCTCCAAATAATTAGCTTATCCAATATGCATTCACCAAAGGCATAAAGATGACGAAATACATTTAAGTATGTCGGTTTCGGGCTTGTTTTATTGCTATACAAATACAGGCGATTTAAATAATCAAAGGATGAGTTTCTTGCAGTTTTATTAAACAGTAGAAACCAGAAAATTACTGGATAAAGAATGAGCAAAACTGGTAATCGGCCAAAGACACGATAGACTAGGAAAACAAGTCTGATGCCAGTTGAAGCTGTTATCTCGTTTAGATTAGCCCAATGTGTCACGCCCATCTAACCTTTCTAAGTATTAGTTTTGGGCAATTTAGTAACATTCCAAAAAAAAGCTTGATGTGCATTTTTGTAATGAGGTAATTATCATTAAATAACTTAAAGTGAGACACTCCATCAAGTGGGTATCTAACACCTACAGGTAGATGAATAGTATGTAGGCCAGCCCAATTAGCCCTAACAAGTACCTCAATATCAAAATCCATTCGCTGGCCGAATTGGTTGATAGAGTCGATTACATCTAATGTTGCCTGTATGGGATATACCCGAAAGCCACACATGGAATCGCGTATTTCAAATGAGAGGGTATGAATCCAAACCAGTATGTGAGTGGCATATCTCCACATTTTTCTATTTGTGGGGACGGTCTCATCGTAGACTGGCATTCCAGAAATGATTTCCTCTGGATGATTTGTAGAGAGTTGTAGTAATTGCGGGAGCTTTGATAAATCGTGCTGCCCATCAGCATCCACCTGCAAAATATGGGTGTACCCCATTTTTAGGGCTTCGCGCAAACCAGTAATGACTGCTGCGCCCTTACCTGAATTGACATCATGACTAACAAGCACTACGTTCTTTTGCCGAAGCAGTGGAATTAAACTTCTTTTTGATTCCTCATCACTACCATCATCAACAATAATGCAGTCAAGGTTATGGGCTAATAATTGCTCAACCACC
>CAILON010000111.1 GCA_903835865.1 uncultured beta proteobacterium | reverse complement strand
CTATCAATCTTGATGGTACTGGTAAGGCTGAACTGGCCTCTGGGGTACCTTTTTTGGATCACATGCTTGATCAGATTGCCCGTCACGGCATGATTGATCTCAAAGTAGTTGCCAATGGCGATACCCATATTGATGATCACCATACCGTTGAGGATGTTGGTATTACCCTAGGCCAGGCTTTTGCTAGGGCAGTGGGTGATAAGGCCGGCATTACCCGCTATGGCCATTCTTATGTCCCCTTGGATGAAACGCTATCCCGTGTAGTGATCGATTTTTCTGGACGCCCTGGGCTGGAATTTAATGTGCCATTTACCCGTTCCCGCGTGGGAGACTTCGATGTTGATCTCAGCATTGAGTTCTTTCGAGGTTTTGTAAACCACGCTGGCGTGACTTTGCACATCGATAATTTGCGCGGTATCAATGCGCACCACCAGATTGAAACCGTGTTCAAGGCATTTGGCCGCGCTTTGCGTATGGCTTTAGAAATTGATCCACGCGCATCTGGTGTTGTTCCCTCAACTAAAGGCAGTCTCTAATCTAGACACCCCCTAGTTGCCCAAAAGACAACAGCAGACAATAGGCTAACAGTTGGCGCAAACAATTGCGATCGTCGATTACGGAATGGGTAACTTGCGTTCTGTGTATCAGGCATTTCATCATGTTGCGCCTGATGACAACGTACTGATTGCGCATAAGCCTGAAGATATTCGCTCAGCAAATCGTGTGGTATTGCCTGGTCAAGGTGCTATGCCTGATTGCATGAAGCATCTACAAGAGTCTGGTTTATTGGAGGCTTTACTAGAGGCCTCAAAAAGCAAGCCCCTCTTGGGCGTGTGTGTTGGCGAACAAATGCTCTTTGATCAAAGTGCAGAAGTGCGTTCTAGCCAAGAACAATGGACACCTTGTTTGGGCTTGATCCCAGGTGAAGTGCGGCGCTTTGATTTGGCTGGTAAAAAACAGGCTGACGGATTAGCTTATAAAGTCCCTCATATGGGCTGGAATCAAGTTCGCCAGGATTGTAAGCACCCTCTTTGGGATGGCATTCCGGATTTAACGAGTTTTTACTTTGTCCATAGCTACTATGTAGTGCCGCAGCGCAAAGAAGATAGCGCTGGCTCAACTGAATATGGTGATTGGTTTACTTCTGCGGTGGCACGAGGTAATATTTTTGCAACACAATTTCATCCAGAAAAAAGTGCGGAGCACGGTTTAAAGCTTTATAAAAATTTTGTTTCTTGGCAACCTTAATTTATTACTAACGTCTCTCTATGCTGCTCATTCCTGCAATTGATCTTAAAGATGGCCACTGTGTTCGATTGGAACAAGGTGATATGGACAAAGCCACGGTTTTCTCTGAAGACCCAGGCGCTATGGCAGCCCATTGGATTAGCAAGGGCGCCCGTCGTTTACACCTAGTAGATCTGAATGGTGCATTTGCAGGCAAACTGAAAAATGAATCTGCTATCAAATCTATTCTGAAAGCAGTGGGCGATGAAATACCGGTGCAACTCGGTGGCGGTATTCGTGATCTAGAAACCATTGAACGTTTACTAGATGACGGGGTTAGCACGGTCATTATTGGTACTGCAGCGGTTAAAAATCCGGGCTTTGTACAAGATGCTTGCACTGCATTTCCAGGTCATGTGATGGTTGGCTTGGACGCACGTGATGGCAAGGTAGCAACCGATGGCTGGAGCAAGATCACGGGTCATGAAGTGATTGACCTGGCAAAGAAATTTGAAGATTGGGGCGTTGAAGCCATTATTTATACCGATATTGGTCGTGATGGCATGCTCAAGGGCGTCAATATTGAAGCCACAATTAAATTGGCTCAAGCCATTCGCATTCCGGTCATTGCCAGTGGCGGTTTATCAAACAATCAAGATATCGAAGCACTTTGCAGGGCTGAGGAAGAGGGTGTGATGGGGGTGATTGCTGGGCGCTCCATTTATGCCGGCGATCTTGATCTAGCTGCCGCGCAAAAATATGCAGATGAGTTAACGCTCAAGTACGCAAAGAAAATGATCTAGTGTTAACGAAAAGAATTATCCCTTGCCTTGATGTCACAGCAGGGCGCGTAGTCAAGGGTGTGAACTTTGTTGGCTTGCGCGATGCGGGCGACCCCGTTGAAATTGCCAAACGTTATGACACCCAAGGTGCAGACGAACTTACTTTTCTTGATATCACCGCCACGTCTGATGGGCGCGACCTCATTTTGCACATTATTGAAGATGTTGCATCCCAAGTTTTTATCCCGCTCACCGTTGGTGGTGGCGTGCGGGTAGTCGCGGATGTGCGTCGCTTACTCAATGCAGGTGCTGACAAAGTGAGCATGAATTCTTCCGCAGTTACTAACCCCGATTTAGTCTCTGATGCCGCCGCTTATTACGGCTCGCAATGTATTGTGGTCGCGATTGATGCCAAGCAAACTGAAGCAGGTAATTGGGAAGTATTTACCCATGGCGGCCGCACAGCTACTGGTAAGGATGTTGTGGAATGGGCCAAAGAAGTTGCTCTGCGTGGCGCTGGTGAAATTTTGTTAACCAGCATGAATCGTGATGGCAGTAAAGATGGTTTTGATTTAGGACTTACCGCAGCCGTCAGTGATGCAGTGACTGTTCCGGTTATTGCATCTGGTGGCGTTGGTAACTTGCAGCATTTAGTTGATGGGATTACTAAAGGCCATGCTGATGCGGTTTTGGCTGCAAGTATCTTTCACTACGGCGAATACACCGTGCAACAGGCAAAGGAATACATGGCATCTCAAGGTATTCCTGTCCGCATTTAAGAATCACGGTAAAGTTAATCTATGAGCACATTTACCCCTATTGCATCTTTGCCAGCCGGTCCATGGATGGATGCTGTCGTCTGGAATGAGCAAGGTTTAGTTCCGGTGATTGCCCAAGAAGTCGGTAGTAAAGATATATTGATGATGGCTTGGATGAATCGCGATGCTTTATTGGCAACCTTGCGTTTAGGTGAGGCGGTATATTGGACTCGCTCAAGGCAAAAATTGTGGCACAAGGGCGAAGAGTCTGGGCATACCCAAAAAGTGAAAGAAATTCGCTTAGATTGTGATGGCGATACCATCGTCTTGAT
>CAILON010000110.1 GCA_903835865.1 uncultured beta proteobacterium | reverse complement strand
TTGCCCATTTTGAATCAGAGTGGTAAATTCTTGACGATGCGCCGGGAAATATTCAGTGCGAAATTTCCGAAGTCGTTCCAATAATTCATCTGGCATCGTCAACCCACCTCATCACTTACTTTCGTCCAATGCCAAAGCGTCTACTGCGCACGATTTGGTACGGGCGGATTAAGTAACTCAATGATGCAAATCCACTCCACACATGAACTAGGCGAGTAAATGGGAATATTAGGAAGATTGTCATACCTAAGAACATATGCAATTTGAATACCCAGTCCACACCATTTAGTAATTCAACTGCCCCACCTCTGAAAGTGACGATATGCTGAGCCCATCCAGCCAGTTGCATCATGACCGAACCATCTAAATGCTGACCCGATAGGGGAATGGTTGCTAAACCAAGTAACAACTGCAGCCAGAGCACTACAACAATCAAAATATCGCTTGGCTTTGAATTAATACGAATCCGATCATCAGTCAATCTCCTATGAAGCAGAATGGTTAATCCAATAAAGCCAAATACACCAGCGATACCGCCACTTGCCATAGCCATGACTTGTTTTTGTCCAGCCGTAATAAATGGCTCATACAAAAAATGGGGTGTCAGCATGCCAAATAAGTGCCCAAAGAATAAGAAAAGTACGCCAATATGAAAGAAAATGCTACCAATTCGTAATTGCTTCTTGCGCAATAGCTGACTGGAATCACTTTTCCAGGTGTACTGATCTCTATCGAACCGAATTAAACTGCCAACGAAAAATACCGCGAGGCAGATATAAGGATAAATCCCAAAAATAAATGTGTCTAGATAGCTCATGGCTGAACTCCTTTTAATTCTTTTATGCTTTTAATAAATTGCAGGGGTTGCTCTTCACCAGGTTTAGATTGACCACGAGTTGTGCATCCACCAAATGCGGGTGGCTCAGCCCACTCTTCATCCATAGATTCTTCCTGCACTTTTAATTCGACAATTTTGATTTTCTCACCAGAAAACTCTATAGCCGCGGCAATTAACCACGCGTAACGATTATTTCTAGAGACCAAAGTGGAGTACACGGCATTCAAGATATGAGCCATTTCCCCAATAAATTGCTTGGCCTGTTCTAAGGGCAATGTTGAGGCAAACTCAAGGATTACTGATAAGTGGTCAGGAAGCTCATTAGCACTTAACTCTAAGCCTCCATCCTTATAGGTTTGAAGTAAGTCGACCATAGCTTGCCCGCGTTCACGAGAATCTCCGTGGACATGCTCAAACAAGTGTAGTGATGTTGCCCTACCGCGATCGAAGCACTCTACATACTCCTCCTGCAGGTCATACAAATCCGTAGACTCTAAGTGCTTAGCAAAATCAATTAGGCCAGTACGCACCTTTTTAGTAAGCTTTGGCATTTCCAATAAAGCGCTAGTAACTTCAGTGCAATGCTGGATAAGCTCTGTATCTGGATACTGAAGAAATCTAGAGAGGGCCCGTAAAGGCAGTGAATGTTTCATCATTTCTCCTATACGGCCGGCTTGATTGGAATGGTGCGACGCTTAGTGCCGCCAAAGAGACTTGCTTCAGAGTCGCCATCAGAACATCCGTTTCCGAAAGTAAAGCCACAGCTACCTTTCATATCGAATGTATTTTCTGCATATTCACGATGAGATGTTGGAATGACAAAGCGATCTTCATAGTTAGCTATCGCCATAGTCTGATACATATCCTCCACCTGATCTTCAGAGATACCAGCCTGCTTCAATGCCTCCAGATTACGAGTGCCATCAACATGCTTATCCCGCTGCCATGCACGCATTGCCAACATCTTCTCCAAAGCTGACACCACTGGTGCCTCATCCCCGGCAGTCAACATATTGGCCAAATATTGCACTGGAATACGCAACTGCTTCACATCTGGAATATGGCCATTAATGCCAACGTAACCTGCCTCTATCGCCCCGGTAACTGGAGATAAGGGCGGCACATACCAAACCATTGGCAGCGTTCTGTACTCAGGATGAAGTGGTAATGCAATTTTCCAATCCATCGCCATTTTGTAAACGGGGCTCTTTTTGGCTGATTCCAGCCAAGATGCAGGGACACCATCAGCCAAGGCTTGCTTCTGAACTTCTGGATCATGCGGATCTAAAAATACCTTGAGCTGGGCCTTATAGAGATCTTTTTCATTCTCAACGCTAGCGGCGCTCTCAATTTGATCGGCATCGTAAAGCATGACGCCTAAATAACGGATACGGCCCACACAGGTCTCAGAACAAACTGTTGGTTGACCCGCTTCAATTCGTGGATAACAGAAGATGCACTTCTCTGCTTTGCCACTTTTCCAGTTGTAGTAAATCTTTTTGTACGGGCATGCAGAGACACACATACGCCATCCACGGCATTTATCTTGGTCAATTAAAACAATACCGTCTTCTTCTCGTTTATAGATCGAACCAGACGGGCAAGATGCTACACAAGCTGGATTGAGGCAATGCTCGCAAAGACGAGGCATATACATCATGAAAGTGTTTTCGAACTGACCCCAAACATCTTTTTGCATTTGATCAAAGTTGGTATCTTTACTACGTTTAGCAAATTCACCACCCAGGATCTCTTCCCAGTTAGGGCCCCACTCAATCTTCTCCATGCGTTTGCCGGTAAGCAAACTTCTTGGGCGAGCAGTTGGAGTAGCCTTTGATTCGGGAGCGCTTTGTAAGTGCTCGTAATCAAATGTAAACGGCTCGTAGTAATCGTCGATTTCTGGCAAGTTAGGATTACCAAATAGGTTCATCCAAATCTTAGACTTACCACCTTGTTTAGGCTCAATCTTGCCATTACTCTTACGTATCCAGCCACCCTTCCACTTTTCTTGATCTTCCCAATTTTTTGGATAACCAATACCTGGCTTAGTTTCTACGTTATTAAACCAAGCATATTCCATGCCCGGACGATTTGTCCAAACCTGCTTACAAGTAACGGAGCAAGTATGGCAGCCGATACATTTATCTAGGTTTAAAACCATGCCAATTTGTGCGCGAATTTTCATCTTTATTCTCCGTTACGCTTGAACTGTGTTGGCATTTTCAGTGTCAAGCCAATCTATGTTTCGCATCTTCCGAACCGTTACAAACTCATCACGATTAGTTCCAATGGTTCCGTAGTAGTTAAATCCATAGCTCAGTTGTGCGTAACCACCAATCATGTGGGTGGGCTTAAGAACAATTCGAGTTACAGAGTTGTGAATACCGCCGCGCATACCAGTAATCTCGGATCCAGGAGTATTGATAATCTTTTCCTGTGCGTGGTACATCATGATCATTCCTGGATTTACCCGTTGACTTACTACAGCCCGAGCTGCAATCGCCCCATTGGCGTTATAAAGCTCAACCCAATCGTTATCCACAATGTCAGCTTTAACGGCGTCATCCTCGCTTAACCAAACCACTGGTCCGCCACGATTCAGAGTCAACATCATTAAGTTGTCACTGTACGTAGAGTGAATTCCCCACTTTTGATGTGGCGTAATGAAATTCAAAACAATTTCTTTATTGCCATTAGGCTTAATACCTTTGACCTCGATAATGGTCTTCAAATCCACCGGTGGCCTATAAGAAACAAATCCCTCGCCAAACGCGCGCATCCATTTGTGATCCTGATAAAACTGTTGACGGCCAGTCAATGTTCTCCAAGGAATGTACTCATGAACGTTTGTATAACAAGCGTTATAGGAAACTTTTTCACTCTCAAGTCCAGACCAAGTTGGTGAACTAATAATCTTTCTTGGCTGAGCCTGAATATCGCGGAAACGAATTTTCTCATCCTCACGATGCAAAGCTAAATGAGCATGTTCAAGGCCGGTGATTTTAGATAACGCATCCCAAGCCTTCACAGCTACATGCCCGTTTGTCTCAGGAGCAAGCATCAAGACAACCTCAGCAGCATCAATATCAGTAGAGATTTTTGCCATACCCTTCATCTCACCATGCTCAACACGACCATTGAGCTCACGCAACTGCTCTACTTCAACCTTGGTATCCCATGCGATACCCTTACCACCATTACCAACCTTGTCCATTAGTGGGCCTAAGGCAGTAAAGCGGTTATAGGTGTTTGGATAGTCACGCTCAACTACTGCAATTTGAGGTGCGGTTTTGCCAGGGATGAGATCACACTCGCCCTTCTTCCATTCCTGCACATCAAACGCTTGAGCTAATTCAGCAGGCGTATCGTGCATTAAGGGAGTCATCACAATCTCTTTTTCAACACCGAGATGACCTACGCAAACTTCTGAAAACTTCTTAGCAAATCCTTTATAAATATCCCAATCACTACGAGCCTCCCAAGCCGGGTCAACGGCTGTAGACAGGGGATGGATAAATGGATGCATGTCACTGGTATTCAGGTCGTTCTTCTCGTACCAAGTAGCGGTGGGTAGAACAATGTCGGAATACAAGCAGGTAGTACTCATCCGGAAATCCAGCGTCACTAACAAATCAAGTTTGCCTTCAGGCGCTTTATCGTGCCATTCGACCTCAGAAGGTCTTGCCTCATCGTCTCCCAGATCCTTACCTTGAACACCGTGGCTAGTTCCCAATAGGTGTTTTAAGAAATACTCATGCCCTTTTCCTGAAGATCCTAAAAGATTAGATCTCCATACGAACATATTGCGGGGCCAATTGTTTGGATGATCAGGATCTTCGCAACTCATTTGCAATGTTCCGGATTTCAGACCCTTGACAACATACTCTTTAGGATCCTCACCTGCGGCAACTGCCTGCTTAACAACCTCAAGGGGATTTGTCTTTAACTGAGGGGCTGATGGTAACCAACCCATCCGCTCTGCGCGGACGTTGTAGTCAATCATGCTGCCCTTGTAATCTTCTTTATTTGCTAAGGGTGACAACACCTCTTCCATGCCAAGCTTCTCATAACGCCACTGATCAGTATGCGCATAGAAGAAGCTGGTTGAGTTTTGCTGACGCGGTGGACGAATCCAATCCAGTGCAAAGGCTAAGGGTGTCCAACCGGTTTGTGGGCGTAGTTTTTCTTGACCTACATAGTGAGCCCAACCACCACCGCTCTGTCCGATACAACCACACATCATTAACATATTGATGATGCCGCGGTAATTCATATCACAGTGATACCAATGGTTCATCGCTGCGCCAATGATGACCATCGACTTGCCTTTAGTCTTTTCTGCATTTTCGGCAAACTGACGAGCTACTGCGATTACTTGATCGCGCTTCACTCCAGTAATGGATTCTTGCCAAGCTGGAGTGTAAGGAACATTGTCGTCATAAGATTTGGCGCAATCACCCCCTATGCCACGATCAATTCCGTAATTTCCTGCCAACAAGTCAAAGACCGTAGCTATAAATACTTCTTTTTCCACTCCATTCTCAATGAGGGTGATTTTCTTAGCTGGCACGTTTTGCACGAGCACATCACCTTGCTTATTGGATTCAAAATAAGGAGTATCAATACCGCCAAAGTATGGGAAACCAACGGGAACAACGTCGTGTATTGCCTGGTCTTCCATCAGGGATAGCTTTAACTTCACATCATTACCGTAGGTAGCCTCTTTTGATTCAAGATTCCATTTACCTTGGTCTTTACGACCTTCTGGACCCCATCTAAAACCAATTGACCCATTTGGAACAACCGGCTTACCAGCAGTATCAAACGCAACCGTCTTCCAGTCTGCGCCGTTAGTTTGACCTAACTTGCCATCAAAATCACTCGAGCGCACATAGCGTCCGGGTACCATTACTTTTCTACCGTCTTCTAATATTTTTTCTTCGAGCATCACCAGATTTGGCATGTCGGTATAACGACGCACATAATCATCAAAATATTCAGTGCGTTTATCGAAATAGAACTCCTTCATGATGACATGCCCCATTGCCATTGCAATAGCGGCATCCGTACCCTGCTTTGGATGCATCCAAATATCGGCTAATTTTGATACTTCAGCATAGTCCGGAGTAATGGCTACTGTCTTCGCACCTTTATAACGAACCTCAGTAAAGAAATGCGCATCAGGCGTGCGGGTTTGAGGCACATTAGAGCCCCACGCAATAATGAAAGTGGAGTTATACCAATCAGCAGACTCTGGAACGTCAGTTTGTTCACCCCATACTTGCGGACTGGCTGGCGGCAAATCACAATACCAATCGTAGAAACTCATGCATACGCCACCGATAAGACTTAGATAACGTGATCCCGCTGCATAACTAACCATTGACATGGCTGGGATTGGAGAAAAACCAATAATCCGATCTGGTCCATGCTTTTTAATTGTATATACGTTGGCTGCTGCAATGATTTCATTGACTTCATCCCACGAACTACGAACAAAGCCACCTTTACCACGCAACTCTATCCACTCTTTGCGCTTAGCGGTGTTTTCAACCAAATTGGCCCAAGCATCTACTGGTGATTTAGCCACAGCTCTGGCTTCACGCCACTGTTTTAAGAGGCGCCCGCGTATCATTGGATACTTCACGCGATTAGCGCTATACATATACCAGCTGTAGCTTGCGCCACGAGCACAACCACGAGGCTCATGATTGGGAAGGTCAGGTCTTGTACGCGGGTAATCCGTTTGCTGGGTTTCCCAAGTAACAATGCCGCCCTTTACATAAATTTTCCAGGAGCATGATCCTGTGCAATTGGTGCCATGCGTTGATCTAACAATCTTGTCGTGCTGCCAGCGTGAACGGTAGGCGTCTTCCCATGTACGGTCTTCTCCAACCGTTACACCATGGCCATCGGAAAACTCTTCTTTATCGGCAGATAAAAACTTGAGGCGATCTAAAAAGTGACTCATATCAATCCTTTAATATTTTCTTAGCAAGGCATTGGTGCGTTTTTACGGCTGTAATACCACCAGGTAATCAACGTACAAGTAATGTAAAAAGCAATGAATGTATACAAGGCAGCTTCTGGTCCGCCTGTAGCAGCAATGGAGCTCCCATACCCTTTTGGAATAAAGAATCCACCGTAAGCACCAACTGCAGAACTAAATCCGAGCACAGCAGCAGCCTCTTTGTTGGCATCACGAATTGCTTGATCCTTATCGGCCTGAGTATTACCAGCAGCACGCTGACGCTCAGTCAAGAAAATAACGGGGATCATACGAAATGTGGAGCCATTACCAATACCCGAGGTTGCAAACAACACCATAAATGCAATCAAGAAACCGTAAAAATCTCCGCCACTGCCTTTTACTGGTAAGAAATGTAAAACCGCTAACACCCCTACAGCCATTGCAATGAAATTCCAGAAAGTAACTCTGGCTCCACCCAACTTATCAGCTAACCAACCGCCAATTGGTCTTGCTAATGCACCAACCAATGGTCCAAGCCATGCATAACTGAGCGCATTAACACCAGGAAATTGACTTTTAATCAGCAAAGGGAAGCCAGCTGAATAACCGATAAAAGAGCCGAAGGTACCCAAGTACAACCAGCACATTAACCAGTTGTGTTTACGTTTAAAAATCACAGCTTGATCCGCAAAGGAAGCTTTTGCTTCAGCTAAATCATTCATACCAAACCAGGCAGCAATTGCTGACACTGCAATAAATGGCACCCAAATAAAGCCCGCATTTTGCAACCACATTGGCACCTCTTTGCCAGCCTTGACAATGATTTGCGAGTCACCACCTAAACTACCAAATACACCCGCAGTAATTACGAGTGGCACCACTAACTGAACAATGGAAACGCCTAAATTACCCAGGCCAGCATTAAGACCTAATGCCGTACCCTTTTGCGCTTTAGGGTAAAAGAAACTGATATTGGCCATTGAGGAAGCAAAATTACCACCACCCAGTCCACATAACAAAGCAAGCAGAATAAAAATCTCATAAGGTGTTGCTGAGTTCTGAACTGCAAAACCGATACCCACAGCTGGAATTAATAATGAAGCCGTTGAGATTGCTGTCCAGCGTCTACCACCAAAAATGGGGACGGCAAACGAATAAAAAATTCTCAAGGTAGCACCACACAGTGCAGGTAGAGAAGCCAACCAAAACAGTTGATTTGTGGAAAATTTGAATCCCACATTTGGCAGGTTCACTACGACAACCGACCACACCATCCATACCGCAAATGCGAGGGTTAATGCGGGAATCGAAATCATCAGATTGCGTTTAGCTATCGACCTCCCAGTCCATTCCCAAAATTGCTTATTCTCTGGTTCCCAGCGTGTAATGACAGTTGAGGACATAATATTTCCCTATCTTTGAAATGATTAAGTAAATGAAGGAATGGATTTGGAACCCATCACCTCAGATTTACGAACTTCTGTTAGATACATCCAGATGAGTGATACCCACACTACGCCGTACATCAGCATGAAGGCGCTAGAGCGGATGCCTGTGATATCTAGAAGAGCGCCAAACATAATTGGCAAAATAAAGCCGCCTAATCCACCAGCTAAGCCAACAATTCCTGAAATGGTGCCGATGTTGTCTGGGTAGTCATCACCAATATATTTAAAAACGCTAGCCTTACCAAATGCCCAGGCAATTCCCAAGATGAACATCAAGGTTGTAAATAAATAAATATTCAGGCCAATGTGGAATATCTCTGGGCCATTAATCGTTTGAATTGTGAAATCAGTCTGTGGATAAGAGAGCAAGAAAAGGCAAATCCAACTTACCCACATCACCCACCAAGTCACTTGATGCGCTCCATATTTGTCAGACATCCACCCACCAATTGCTCTTAGAACGCCGCCTGGTAAAGAGAAGCATGCAGCTAACAGTGCAGCCGTGCGGATTTCTAGACCAAACTCACCGACGTAGTACTGCACCATCCACAAGCTAAGACCAACATAACCACCAAACACGATGCTGTAGTACTGGCAGTAGCGCAATACCTTTGGATCTTTTAGTGCCTTCATTTGGTCTTTAAAAGAAATATTGCTTGATACCAAATGAGATGGATCACTAGCGCTAAAAGTCCAGAATAGAAGTGCGGCGCCCAACATGACAGCTGCATATACTTCTGGCACTACAGCCCATCCAAACGCCACCACTAAGGCAGGCGCTACAAATTTATTCACAGCAGCGCCTGAGTTACCAGCGCCATAGACGCCCATTGCAAATCCTTGACGATTTTTCGGAAACCATCTTGCTACGTATGGAGTGCCGACCGAAAATGAGCCGCCAGCTAAGCCTACGAAGAGACCGATGACTAGAAAATGCCAATATTGAGTGGCATAACTCATCATCCAGATAGGAATGACAGTAGAGATCATCAATAAAAACATCACAATGCGGCCACCATATCGATCAGTCCAAATGCCAAGAGGCACGCGCACCAGAGAGCCAGTCAAAATTGGTGTGGCCGTTAGAAGACCAAACTGGGTTGCGCTTAAGCCGAGCGTCTTTTTAATTGGTATTCCAATCACCCCAAACATCATCCACACCATAAAACAAACAGTGAAGGCAAATGTACTGACGATCAAAACTGAATAAGCTTTTCTACTCGTTTTAACTATCGAACT
>CAILON010000109.1 GCA_903835865.1 uncultured beta proteobacterium | reverse complement strand
TCGATAAGATCAGCGGCTTGGTTGCAATGAATTCTTTGATGGCAATGGTTGGTGGAACTTTGGCAGCATGGGTTGTGGGTCGTAATGATCCGGGCTTTACTTATAACGGACCTCTTGCTGGATTAGTAGCCGTGTGTGCGGGCTCGGATTTAATGCATCCCGTTGGCGCCTTATTTGTAGGCTTAGTTGCCGGTGGTTTATTTGTCTTTATGTTTACCTTGGTGCAAAACCGTTGGAAGCTAGATGATGTGTTGGGTGTATGGCCCTTACATGGTTTATGTGGCCTATGGGGTGGGTTGGCTGCAGGTATTTTTGGGACGAAGGCGCTTGGCGGTATTGGTGGCATTACCTTTACAGGCCAATTGATTGGTAGCGCATTAGGTGTTGGTATTGCGCTAGTCGGTGGGTTTGTAGTTTATGGAACCCTCAAAGCATGCATTGGCATTCGCATGTCACAAGAAGAAGAATATGAAGGCGCCGATTTGAGCGTGCATCGGATTTCTTCATCACCAGACCGTGAACCAAACTGGTAATTGTTGGGCAGATATAAGCCATGATTCATCCCTATAATGAGTCATGGCTATTTATGAACTAGACGGAAACGCTCCTCAGTTAGCTGAGGGTGCATGGGTTGCTGATAGCGCGGAAGTGATCGGCAAAGTAGAGCTCCATCAAAATGCCAGTATCTGGCCCAAGGTGGTTGTCCGCGGTGATAACGACCTCATCCAAATTGGTGAAGGCAGCAATGTGCAAGACGCTTCTGTTCTGCATACTGACCCTGGTTATCCCCTCATCATTGGCAAAAATGTCACGATAGGACATCTAGTGATGCTGCATGGCTGTCAGATTGGTGACGGCAGCTTAATTGGAATTGGTGCTGTTATCTTGAATGGCGCCAAGATTGGTAAACATTGCTTAGTAGGGGCTGGTGCACTTGTGACAGAAGGAAAAGAATTTCCGGATGGGTCCATGATTTTGGGATCACCAGCTAAAGCAGTCAAAACCTTAACGCCTGAGCAAATGGCTGGCATCGAAGAGATTGCTGAACGCTATGTCCAAAATGCTCAGCGTTACATCAAGACTCTTAAAAAGATTGCCTAAGCATTGCTTTACGTATTCAATGTCGTTCTTCCAGTATTTGCTCTCATACTGATCGGGTATGTGTGTGGGCGCACGGGCAAGTTGGGTATCAATGCATCGACTGAATTAAATCGCTTTGTAGTGTGGTTGGCGCTGCCTGCGCAACTATTTAACTTTGCCGCTAATAGTGGCTGGCAAACGCTGTGGCAGCCTGGCTTTATCACCGCTTTTTTCTTAAGTTGTTTAGCGGTATTCATTTTGGTTTTGTCCATCAGTTGGTATCGAGGCCAAGACTTGGCTGCTGCAAGCTTTAATGGCTTGAGTGCCTCCTACTCCAACACGGGTTATATGGGAATCCCACTGTGCGCTCTGGCGCTCGGACAAGATGGTTTAGCTCCCGCCATTATTTCTACCTTCATTGTCTTTGTGATGTTTGCCTTAGCAACAGTTCTCATTGAAATTGGGATTCTGTCGCACAAGAAGTCTCATGAGATTTTCTGGAGCGCGACTAAATCGCTTTGCACTAATCCTTTATTGATTGCCCCAGTCGCAGGATTGTTATGGTCTGCTAGTGGTTTATTTTTATATGATCCGCTTGCGCAAGTCATTTCCTTCTTGGCTGCTGCAGCTACGCCTTGCGCCCTGGTATCGATTGGATTATTTCTAATGCAAAAAAGTCAGGCCTCACCAGGGCAAACTTGGAGCATTACTTTTGCCAAACTCATCATTCAGCCGGTCATCGCCTGGGTTATTGCAGGCCCCGTTCTGAACTTGCCTGCCTTATGGGTAAATGCTGTGGTGATCTTAAGTGCATTACCCACAGGAACTGGGCCTTTTATGTTGGCGCAGTATTACAAGGCCGATGGGAGTGTAATTTCTCGAGTGGTGCTACT
>CAILON010000108.1 GCA_903835865.1 uncultured beta proteobacterium | reverse complement strand
GGCATGGAAAGTTCGGTGATGTAATCACCTTCTTCATCTTTTAATCCAGCATGTGGACTTAAGAAAATCAATTTGTCGGCTTTTAGTGCAGCGGCAGTAGAAGCCGCAACATCTTCGAATGCTAAATTAAATGCTTGGCCTGTGGGAGAAAACCCGAGTGGCGAGAGCAATACAATCTTGTTGCTATCAAGAGAAAGTTTGATTGAGGTCGAATCCACTTTACGCACGAGTCCAGTGTGGATGTAATCAATGCCTTCAACTACACCCACTGGCATGGCAGTAATGAAGTTACCGGAGATCACGGAGATGCGTGATCCTGCCATCGGGGTATTCGGTAAGCCACGGCTAAATGCCGCTTCAATATCGAGACGCAATTCACCAGCAGCTTCTTTAACGCACTCAAGTGCGGCCGCGTCGGTAATCCGATAGGCGTGCATGGTGCTCTTGCCAAACTTGCTTTTAATCTTTCTGAGCATGAGTTGCTCTTCAATCTGGGGGCGTATGCCGTGTACCAGCACAATTCTCATTCCCATGGCGTGGAGCATGGCGATATCTTCAATCAGGTTCTCAAGTCCGATTTCTTGAACCAGTTCACCGGCAAAGGCAATCACAAAGGTCTTTTCGCGAAAGCTGTGAATGTACGGGGCGACGTCGCGCAGCCAGCCTACGAAAGGAAAATTTGAGCTTGATTCTTCGCTGCTTTGAGCGTGGTTTGGTGCATTTGTTGGCATAGTGAGAAAATTATAGGGTGCAAGAGCCCATAAACCTACAAAAACCCCCAGAGAGCGCCAAGCCTGTGCCTGCTTCCAACACCTCGCGCAAGCTCGAGATCCGTTTTCCGGAGGAGTTGCCAGTCTCTGGACAGCGTCAAATCATCAAGGATGCCTTGCAGTCACATCAGGTGGTGATTGTTTGCGGCGAGACTGGATCGGGTAAAACAACTCAGTTGCCCAAGATTTGTCTTGATATGGGTCGAGGCACCATGAATGGCGGCAAGCTCATAGGGCACACCCAGCCACGTCGTATTGCTGCGACCGCTACCGCCAAGCGGATTGCCCAAGAGCTGGGAACGCCTATGGGTCAGGATGTGGGCTACCAAGTTCGCTTCTCCGACAAGACGGGGCCGAGTGCCTCCATCAAATTGATGACTGACGGTATCTTGTTGGCGCAGACTCAAAAAGACCCTCAGTTGCGCGCCTATGACACGCTGATCATTGATGAAGCGCATGAGCGTAGTCTGAATATTGACTTTCTCCTGGGTTATCTCAGGCGCCTGCTGCCAAAGCGCCCAGATCTCAAGCTCATCATCACCTCGGCAACTATCGATGCACAGCGATTTGCTGAGCACTTTACGGTTAATGGCAAGATTGCGCCTGTCATCGAGGTCAGCGGCAGGTTATTTCCAGTTGAGCAGCGCTATGTGCCTTTAGAGCCTGATGCCAAACCTGATGGCAAAAAAGAAGCGAAAGAAGCTAAAGAAATCCCCGATGCAGTAGCTGAGGCGATTGCTAACGTATGGCGCGAGGGCGCTACCGGTGCTGGCGATGTTCTGGTTTTTTTGCCCGGCGAGCGAGAGATACGAGATTGCGCTGAAGTCTTACGTAAAGACCATGTGCTGGCGCAACGCTTTCATCCAGAAATCTTAAGTTTATTCGCGCGTCAGTCTATCGCTGAGCAGGAGAGGGTTTTTAGTCCTGGCAATGGTCGTCGCATTATTTTGACGACGAACGTAGCTGAGACCTCTTTAACTGTGCCGAACATTCGTTATGTGATTGATAGTGGCTTAGCTAGGGTCAAACGTTACT
>CAILON010000107.1 GCA_903835865.1 uncultured beta proteobacterium | reverse complement strand
ATTACGCTGTGGCGTTGCGCAATTCAAATAAAATATAAGAAGATTGAATTGTTATTTTTTCTAGCTAAATAAAATATTGCCTTTTAAGATAGCTAACTCATAAGATATGTGCCCCTCAGTTAACTATCTATATAGATAGTTAACTCTATAGCTAATACTTTGCCATTCGCCATTTGACGCCTTCAATGAATGATTTTTAGCTAGTACACCTATTCATACATAGAGGTTGATCAATAGTTTTTAGAATATGGGCCTGAATAGGCTCTTGACCAATTGGTAGATAAGCTTTTCAGCGTAACAAATTGATTTCTAAGAAGATGGTTTTGTTGTGTGTTGACCACTAATTGAAAGTGATATTGCGTAACGATTCCAATACGTACAAGCTATAGCGCGAAAAAAATCCACTACTGGTAAAGATTCAATAGTGGATTCTTTTAAGGCTTTGAAGAGTTTAAGAAACCCCCCCCTCAATCACATCACCTGAATTGGAAGGTGATGTATTGCATTGTGCAAATTAGTTTAAGTCGACTTGTAGTCGAGCATCTTTCACAAGCTTCGCCCATTGATTACGATCTTTATTGATGAAGCTAACAAAGGCAGCTGGAGTGCCCCCACCATCTTCCGCGCCTACCTCAGCCATCTTGGCTTGAACTTCTGGTTTGCGCAAAACCGTATTGACATCAGCATTAATTTTTTCAACAATTTTGGGATCCAATTTGGCAGGGCCCATTAAGCCATACCAAGCCGTTGCTTCAAAACCAGGAAATCCTAATTGATCCATGGTGGGTAGATTGGGGTAGGCTGCGGATCTTTTGGTACGAGTTTGCGCCAGCGGAATCACTTTGCCACTCTGAATATGCGGAGTAGCTGCAGCCATGGTTTCAAATGCATACGTAATGTGACCAGCCATTAGATCAACCAACACTGGACCGCTACCCTTGTAAGGAATATGGAGTGCTTGAGTACCTGCGGTATGCATCATTAATTCAAAAGCGAGATGTTGGGTGCTGCCATTGCCTGCAGAACCAAAACTTACTTTTCCTGGATTTTGTTTCAGGTAAGCCACCAAGTCTTTCACATTTTTAGCCGGTGCATCCACATTGGCAATCAATATATTCGGCGTAATACCCAAGAGCACAATTGGTGTGAAATCCGTTGACGCGTTGTAGGGCATCTTTTGACCCAAGGCAGGGATGATCGACATGGCATTGACGTGCGCCAGACCTAGGGTATAGCCATCATTGGGTGCCTTGGCCACAAGATCAGCAGCAATAGTGCCAGCAGCTCCACCGCGGTTGTCGATAATGACTTGCTGGCCCCACATTTGTGAAAGATTAATGGCCATAATGCGGGCGACTGCATCAGAACCGCCGCCCGGAGGAAATCCAACAATGAGCTTAATTGATTTATCGGGCCAATTCTTCGCCTGAGCCTGCACGTATGGCGAAAGAGCCAGCACGCTAATTAATGACGCCGCAGCGATGGTCATTCGTGAAAATCGCTGTAATCCCTGCAATGTGCTCATCTTAATTAACCCTGTTAGTAAAAGCGAAAGTAAGTTTTGCAAACTTTACTCCAGAAAGATCTCTTGCAGATTATTGAGATAGCGTAAACCCTGAGTTGTCCCTTTGAGTAATGAGGGATTTGAATCAAGTAAGCCTTTTTTAGTTGCTTCATCCAGACCTTTGCTGATCACATTCAATGGAAGGCCTGTTCGTTCACTAAAAGTATTGGTGGCTACGCCATCTGTGAGGCGCAAAGTATTGAGCATAAATTCAAAGGGAAGATCTGTAACTGGCACTTCCTTAGATTCGACCAAGGCGTTGCCCTGGGTTTCCATGCTCTGCATATAAGTCTCGGGATGGCGCTCACGTACCTGACGTGTAATTTTGTCAGGAAAGGAAATCTTCCCATGCGCTCCAGCGCCAATGCCGATGTAATCGCCAAAGCGCCAATAGTTCAAGTTATGTTTACATTCCATGCCAGGTTTTGCGTAAGCAGACACTTCATATCGCTTGTAGCCCGCTTCGGATAGCAGATCTAAATTTTGCTCAAAAATCGCATCCACCACATCTTCGTTTGGCAGCTTCGGTGGGAAATTAGCAAAGTAGGTATTGGGCTCTAAGGTGAGGTTGTATAGGGATAAATGGGGCGTATTAAATGACAGTGCTGTTTCGATATCCTTCTTGGCATCGTCTATGGTCTGCATGGGAAGGCCGTACATCAAATCCAAATTCACCGATTTAAAATGGGCCAAGGCTATTGCAATTGCACGCTTTGCCTCTTCTCCGTTATGAATACGGCCCAAGGCTTTGAGTTGGGCATCTTGAAAACTTTGTATACCTAATGAGACCCGATTAATACCAGCTTTAGCAAAGCCAGCAAATTTCTCTGCTTCTACAGAGCCCGGATTAGCTTCCATTGTTATTTCAGCATCAGGCTCTAAATTAATCCGAGCGCGTATGGCCGAAAGCAAAGTATCCATACCCTTAGCAGACAGCAGGCTAGGAGTGCCTCCACCAATAAAAATACTGTGCACCAGTCTTCCCCAAATGCGGGGTAACTCAGTCTCCAGATCGGCGATCAATGCTTTAATATAGCGATCTTCATCAAAGCCGGCCGCGCCCTCTTTAATTTGATGAGAGTTGAAATCACAATAAGGACATTTCTTTTCACACCAGGGAAAGTGGATATAGAGCGCAAGCGGTGGTAACGCAGTGAGGCTTACTTTATTCAAACTGCTATTGAGTGCCATTATTCAGAGCGCATATTTAATTGAGCGATGAGTTCGCGTAATGCTTGGCCACGATGGCTAATCGCATTCTTTTGTGCTGGATCTAATTGTGCTGCAGTCATTTGCATCTCAGGCAAGAAAAAATAGGGGTCATAACCAAAACCATTTGATCCTTGGGCTTGATCAACAATGACGCCATTCCAGCGTGTTTGCACAATGAGGGGTTCAGGATCATCTGCACTATTAACCATTACCAGCGCACAAACATAATGAGCCGCTTTATTGGAAATGCCCTGTAAAGAAGCGATGAGCTTTTGATTATTAGCCTCATCATTGGCCAGCTCTCCAGCAAAGCGAGCTGAGAGCACGCCAGGCCTATTGCCAAGTGCTTGGACGCAAATCCCTGAATCATCGGCCAGCGCGGGAAGCCCGCTTGCAGCGCAGGCATGACGCGCTTTGGCTAAAGCATTTTCGACAAAAGTTTGAAAAGGCTCTTCGCAGGAAGGAATTCCTAATTGACCCTGAGGAATGACTTCAAAATGCAGGGGCGTCAATAAAGCTTGAAACTCACGTAACTTACCTGCGTTATTGGAAGCCAGAACCAGTTTTTTCATAGCCAAATAAAATTATTTCAACGCGTCTGATTGCAATCGCGTTAAATCGCGAATACCTTGATCAGCCAAATCTAATAGAGCGCTTAATTCTGCTCTAGAGAAAGTGGCGCCTTCTGCGGTCCCTTGTACTTCAATCATGCCGCCTTTGCCAGTCATGACAACATTCATATCGGTATCGCATGAAGAGTCTTCGGGGTAATCTAAATCTAGTACTGGGGTGCCTTGATAAATGCCAACTGAAATTGCGGCAACGCTATCGATGATCGGGTCTTTAGTGAGCACACCACTTTTCAGCAGATGATTCACGGCATCTCTAGCGGCAACATAGGCACCAGTAATGGATGCGGTTCTTGTTCCGCCATCAGCTTGCAAAACATCGCAATCTAAATGAATAGTGCGCTCACCCAAAATCTTCAGATCAAAAACGCTACGCATTGCGCGACCGATGAGGCGCTGAATTTCTTGAGTGCGGCCAGACTGTTTGCCTCGGGCTGCTTCGCGATCACTCCGAGTATGGGTAGAGCGGGGGAGCATGCCGTATTCAGCTGTAACCCAACCTTCACCTGAACCCTTTTTATGGGGCGGTACTTTTTCCAGGATGCTAGCGGTACAAAGAACCTTGGTATCTCCAAAGGCGATCAGGACCGATCCTTCCGCATGCTTGGTAAAAGCCCGAGAAATACTAACGGGTCGTAATTCTTGTGAATTGCGACCGCTGGGGCGGGTCATCTTGGCTGGGTTTGCGGTACTCATGGAATTTGTCCTATTCGTTAGCTATCAATCTACAATGTTCCTATGATATCGAGCATGACTGGTTATGGCAGCGCTTCCCGCCAAGTCTCCCTAGGAGGCGGTGTGGTTGCTGATCTGCAGGTGGAGTGTCGGGCTGTCAACAGCCGCTTTCTGGATTTGGGTTTTCGGCTTCCTGATGAGTGTCGTGGGGCTGAGCCTGCTTTGCGGGAGCTAGCAACGCATGATCTGTCCCGTGGAAAAGTGGAATTTAGGGCTGCCTGGCGTGTCAATACAGGGTCGGCTTCTAACAGCAAGTCCAATCCCCATGTTTTAGGTGCGTTAAGTAAAGATCGCCTTGATGCCCTCTACACCCTGCAAGAAAAGGCGCAAGTAGCTTTTCCCAAAGCTGCCGAATTAAGCATCTCCGATATTTTGCGTTGGCCAGGGGTTGTGTCTGAGCCCCGTGGTGAGGAAGAAGGTTGGATTGCGGCTACGGTGGAGGCAGGGCGCGCAGCACTAGCTTCACTGATGGAAAGTCGCCATGCAGAAGGTAAAGCCTTAGTTGGTGTACTGACCACCATCACCAGCAAGATGCGGGAGAT
>CAILON010000106.1 GCA_903835865.1 uncultured beta proteobacterium | reverse complement strand
TGGTAGAACACAATCCTTCAGAGGGATTGCAGAACAATGTTCTAGGAACTTTGAATTTAGCGCAAGCTGCCAAGAAACACCACACTACAAACTTTGTCTTAATCAGTACCGATAAAGCAGTGCGTCCAACCAATGTGATGGGCGCAACAAAACGTTTTGCAGAGTTGATATTGCAAGCATTGGCTAATGAAGAAAATTCTGGCACTTGTTTTTCAATGGTTCGCTTTGGCAATGTTTTAGGTTCTAGTGGATCAGTGGTGCCATTGTTCCGCGAGCAAATTAAAGCTGGTGGTCCAGTGACTTTGACGCATGCTGAAGTGACGCGTTATTTCATGACAATTCCAGAAGCGGCTCAGTTAGTCATTCAGGCGGGCGCGATGGCTAAGGGTGGTGAAGTATTTGTGCTCGATATGGGTCAGCCCGTCAAAATCTATGACCTAGCTAAACGCATGGTCGAGTTATCTGGCTTAAGTGTCAAAAATTCTGAAACGGGTGCTGGCGATATTGAAATTGTTGTTACAGGCCTGCGCCCTGGCGAAAAGCTCTATGAAGAGCTCCTGATTGGTGAAAATCCTACTTCTACACCGCATCCAAGGATCATGATGGCCAGGGAAGACTTTTTGCCCTGGAGCGCCCTTGAGGCTGAATTAGCCTTGCTACAAGCCGGTCTGGCCAAGGATGATTTCCAGGTGCAGGTAGGGCAGTTGCAGCGTCTCGTGAATGGCTATCAGCCCTCGGGTAACTATAAGCCTGCTGCTTAAGCCCAAGCATTCTCTAGGCTGGCATTTCTAGCGTACTTTCACTTTATAATCAAAGTCTTAGCAAATTTATAGAAATTGCCATTTAAAGCCTATGAGTAGTCAATCAGATTCCTTGCACGGTTCAACCCTGCCTTCCGAACGGACCTTTGGTTTCGTCTTTACCGGAATCTTCCTCATTATTTCTGGATATCTTTGGTATCACGATGGTAAGCCAGTAGCCATTCAGGTCTTTTTAGTCCTGGCAGTGGCTTTCTTGGCTTTCGCTATCTTCATGCCGATTGTGCTACGCCCATTTAATAAGGCTTGGTACCAATTAGGTTTATTGATGGGGCGTGTTGTGAGCCCGATCGTTTTGGGTATTTTGTTTTTTATTCTCATTACACCAATTGCGATTGTGATGCGCATGGCTGGAAGAGACCCCCTGAGGTTACGCAAGCAAGATGTTCAGTCCCACTGGATTGAGCGTGCGCCACCCGGACCATCTTCTGAATCGTTTAAAGATCAGTTCTAAACAATATTTAGCAAATCAAAATTACCGAGGTTACCTATGGCATTTATTAAAGAGTTGTGGAAATTTTTAAGAGTCCGTAAGAAGTTATGGCTTCTGCCAATTATTATTGTCATGGTGGTCTTGGGTGGCTTGTTGTTATTGGCCGCTAAGAGCTCAGTGGTAGCACCGTTTATTTACACTTTGTTCTAAAAATAAGACAGAAGAACTGCTACGCGCATGAAGATACTGGGAATCTCCGCTTACTATCACGACTCAGCTGCTTGCTTAGTAGTTGATGGCGAGGTAGTAGCCGCCGCTCAAGAAGAGCGCTTTACTCGTAAGAAGCATGATCAAGCTTTTCCAAGTCATGCGATTAACTATTGCTTAACCGAAGTAGGTTGTACACCAGCCGATATTGATTATGTGGTTTTCTACGACAAGCCATTCTTAAAGTTTGAGCGACTGCTA
>CAILON010000105.1 GCA_903835865.1 uncultured beta proteobacterium | reverse complement strand
ATAAAAAATTAATTTTGGCAAAAGACTCAGTGCATCGAATTCGAGTTTGCTATGACTCAGAGGTGGCGCCTGACTTAGTAGCAAGCGCTGAGAAATGTAAGCTCACAGTACGAGAATTTATTAATAGACATAAGAACTCAAAGATTAGCGTTGATATTTTGGGTTTTATGCCTGGCTTTGCCTATTGCAGTGGCTTAGATCCCAGTTTAAAGTTACCTCGTTTAGAGACTCCACGGACAGCTGTTCCTCCCGGGTCAGTTGCAATTGCAGAGTTGCAATCTGCGATCTATCCTAAGACTACCCCTGGTGGCTGGAACATCATAGGCAGAAGTCCTGATGTTTTGTTTGATCCCTATAAAAAATCTCCCAGCCTATTAACTGCGGGTGATCGTGTTGAATTTATTGAGATTGATTTAGCGCAGTTTAAAAAAATTCAATCAGAAGAAATTCTGAAATCATCTCAAGAAAAAAATATCAGTGGTAGTAAAAAAGGCACTATCGAAGTCATTTCTTCTGGCATGTTAACCACGGTACAAGGTTTTCCTCGCTATGGTTTTGCGCATCTTGCGCTTAGCGCTGGCGGACCAATGGATAAAGAGGGTGCTCAACTCGCAAATACTTTAGTTGGCAATCCGCACGATGCGGCTGGACTTGAAATTACGGGTACGGGACCAAAACTCCTGTTTCATGTGGATGCATGGGTTGCATGGGTCGGAGCGCAATGTACTGCGCAGATAGATGGCCGCATTATTCCTGGTAATCGTCCAGCTCACATTTGCAAAGGTCAAACCCTCAGCCTTGGGGCCATGACTCAGGGATATCGAATATTCTTGGCAGTTGGCGGAGGTATTGAAAGTGAATTTATTTTAGGGGGTCAAGGCTCCCACTTAAGTGCTGGTATTGGGGATAAAGTAGTGCAAAAGGGAGATATTTTGCAATTATCCAATCCATCAATTGCACTAGAACTGCCATTACTAAATAGACTTAGCAAAGAACAGCAAGCCTTCCCTAAGTGGTCTGTAGCATCCCCTGCGTTATCTGGAAGAAATACGCAGTTCATTAAGGCGATTCCCAGTGTGCATTTGGATCTGCTCAATCGTCAAGAGCAGGACCTGTTATGGAAAACAGTTTGGACAGTTTCTGCACAAAGCAATCGAATGGGAATGCGCTTTAATAGCCATTTCAAAATTTCAAGCCCCTTAGTAGGCATCCCTTCAGAAGGTATTTGGTTTGGAACTGTCCAGCTACCCCCATCAGGGCAACCCATCTTAATGTTGGCCGAGCATGGGACCACTGGAGGTTATCCACGTTTACTCGAAACAATCGACTCTGAACGCTCAAGATTGGCTCAATTAAGACCTGGCGACAAAATACAATTTTTGCCGATTACACTTGCAGAAGCTGATCAGATAAATGCATTGTATTTTTACGAGCAGAAAAAAACTTTGAATAATATAGGGGCTGCGCTTGGAGCTAAATCATGAAACGAACAATTGATCTCAACAGTGATATGGGGGAAGGTTTCGGAGTTTGGGAGATGGGGAATGATTTTGCACTCCTAGACTACATCGATTCGACAAACATAGCCTGTGGCTGGCATGCGGGCGATCCTGAACGCATGAAGAGTCTAGTAAGAGCTGCGATTGAAAAAAATGTATTGATTGGTGCTCATCCCAGTCTTCCTGATCTAGTAGGGTTTGGCAGAAGAGAAATGGCTATTACACCAAATGATGCGTATAACTTTGTCCTATATCAGGCTGGGGCACTGCAGGCGTTTGTTCATGCACAAGGCGCAGTACTACACCATGTAAAGCCACATGGTGCTTTTTATAGCCAGGCTGCTAAGGATTTAAATTTAGCGCGTGCAATTGCTCAGGCAGTAAAAGATCTGGGCAAAGAGGTAATCTTGTACGGACTAGCTTCTAGTTGTTTCGTTAAGGCCGCACAGGAAGTTGGAGTTCCTCTTTGGCAAGAAGGGTTTGCTGATCGGCGCTATACCCCCCAGGGTTATCTAGTCCCAAGAAATCAGGCGAATGCATTGATTCAGAATGAGGATGAAGCTGCTGAACAGGCCTTGAGGATGGCAAAGGCTGGTGAAGTGATTGCCTTAGATGGCAGCATTGTGAAGGTCCATGCAGATACGCTTTGCATTCATGGGGATAGT
>CAILON010000104.1 GCA_903835865.1 uncultured beta proteobacterium | reverse complement strand
GGTGGCGCTGGGTTTGGAACTTTTGAAAAGTAGTTCAAGGTCTCATAGCTATAAGGAATCGGCGGGTAGATTGCCCAATTGCCATTGCTAGTGATATTGCGCCGAATATCAGGATCCAAGAAATCCGTCGGCGTAGCAAAATCTCCACCAAATACCGTCTCAGGCTGACTCTTGATAATCGGAAAATAGAGGTGACCTTGATAGCGCACTACCAAGGGCTTGTCATTGGCAATCAGCTCGGCGCATAGAGAGATACCAAAGAGAATCATAAAGATCCATAAGCTGGCATATCCCATCCGACTATTTTTGAAGCGATGCCAGCGATTCATGAACCACCTCCGGCACCAAATTGAATGCGGGGATCAACATAGACGTAACAAAGATCTGAAATCAGCTTGGTAAATAATCCGATCAAGGTGAAGAGATATAGCGTCCCAAATACCACTGGATAATCTCGCCGCATCACTGACTCGTAAGAAAGTAAACCAAGACCATCCAAGGAGAATAAGGTTTCAATCAGCAGAGACCCTGTAAAGAAGGCCCCAATAAAAGCAGCAGGAAATCCTGTTACTAAAGGTAGCAACGCATTTCTGAAGACGTGCTTCCACAACACTTGTTTTTCAGTAAGCCCCTTTGCTCTTGCAGTCAAAACATATTGTTTGCGAATTTCTTCTAAAAAAGAATTCTTAGTCAGCATCGTTACAACAGCAAAACTACCTAGAACAGAGGCAGTAATTGGTAATACCAAATGCCACAAGTAATCCATCACCTTACCAATTAAGCTTAAGTCGCTCCAGTTGTCTGAAGTAAGACCTCGCAAGGGAAATATTTGCAAGAAACTACCGCCCCCGAAAATAACAAGTAAGAGTACGCCGAGCACAAAACCCGGTATCGCATAACCCACTAATATCATCGTGCTGGTGACCGCATCAAAGCGAGAGCCATCTCGCACAGCTTTTGCAATACCTAAAGGTATCGACACTAAGTAGGTTAGGAAAAAGGTCCACAAGCCAATGCTGATCGATACCGGTAGTTTAGAAACCACCAATTGCCAAACACTTTGGTGCTGGTAATAACTTTGCCCTAAATCAAATTGAGCGAATCGTTTGAGCATCATGAAATAACGCTCTAGCGGGGGCTTATCAAAACCATATAAGACTTTGACTTCGGCCAAACGCTCAGCATCTATTCCTTGGCGGCCACGATAGGTGCTACCGCCGCCAGATGACTCGGCGCCACTAACCGCAGCATCGCCCTTACCTTTTAGCTCTAACATCATCTGCTCAACGGGACCACCTGGTACAAATTGCACTACGGCAAAAGTGAGGGTGAGGACACCCAATAAAGTTGGGATCATCAACAGCACGCGCTTGAGAATGTAAGACCACATTTGACCTTGCATTATTGAGCCTCCCCTTTCCACCAATTCATTAAAATCCATGCTTCAGCGCTGTAATACAAAGGTGGATTTGGGTATTGCATTTCTTTACGATAAGCAATTCGGTGCGTTGGGTTGTACCACTGAGGAATAACAAAATAACTATTCCATAAGACGCGGTCCAAGGATCTCGTGGCAGCTCGTAACTGTTCACGGGTTTCCGCTTTGGTGACTGCCTCTACTAAGGCATCTACTACTGGCGACTGAATGCCAATCACGTTGTCGGAGCCTTTTTCTTTAGCAGCCTGACTACCAAAGCGATCCCACAGTTCATTTCCTGGGCTTTGGGAGTCTGGAAAGCGAATCGTGGTCATATCAAAATCATATTCGTCCATTCGTTTTTGGTGCAAGGCAAAGTCACTCGTGCGTATATCTACCTGAATCCCTAATTTTTCTAAGTTACGCACATAAGCCGAAATCACCCTTAAGAAGAAAGGCCCATCTTCCACCATCTCGAACCGAAATGGCTCTCCTTTTTCATTACGTAAGGCGCCATCGCGATACTGCCATCCAGCATGCATCAAGAGTTCTCTTGCTTTGCGTAAATTTTGACGCAGACTTGCTGGAGGCTCGGTGGATGGTGCTGGTGGCATTACACCAAATACAGCATCTGGTACCCATTGCGGATATTTCTCTTTGAGTGGCTTCAGTAATTTCAACTCAGCTTCAGTGGGTTTCTGGGAACCATCAAAATTAGCACTGAGATCACTATTGGTAAAGTAACTATTAATACGACTGTATTGATCAAAAAAGAGTTGTCTATTCAGCCATTCAAAATCTAAGGCATAACCAAGTGCCTGACGTACTCTTGGATCCTGAAACAGGGGTCGGCGCACGTTCACGGCAAAGCCCTGCATGCCAGCACCATTGTGATTTAAGAAAGCCTTCTTGAATAAAGTGCCGTCATCAAATCGAGGCCCAACGTAACTTTTGGCCCAATTCTTCGCGCGATATTCCACCAAGGCATCAAACTCGCCCGCCTTGAATGCCTCTAGGCGAACCGCATCATCGCTATACAGTTTGTAAACAATTCGATCAAAGTTAAAAAAACCTATGCGGACATTTAAAGTCTTGCCGCCTTGATCCGCCCAGTAATGAGGGTTGCGTTTAAAGATCATGGTCTTACCTGCTTTATAAGACTCGATTAAGTAAGGTCCGCTAGCAATCGGCAATTCAAAACTTAATTTATCAAATGAGGTGAATGAGCCATCGGCCTTTTTACCCCAGTTGCGAGAAAACACTGGTAGCGTTCCCACCATGACGGGCAACTCTGGGTTGCGATTTTTAAAGTCGTAGCGGATGACGCGATCGGATACTACCACCGCCTGCTTAACATCTGCATAGACAGTACGAAATTGCGGATTCGCCAAATTACTCATTAAAGTATCGAAGCTATATTTAACGTCGCTCGCTAGGATAGGACTGCCATCTGAAAATTTTGCTTCCGGCCGAATGCGAAAGGTCACTGACATCTTGTCGGGAGCAACAGTAATATCTTCCGCAATCAAACCATAGGCACTGGAAACTTCATCTGCACTTCCAACGGCTAGTGACTCAAACATGAGTTGAGCAATGCCAGGCGCATTGACACCACGCAAGGTAAATGGATTGAACTTGTCAAAACTAGTGCGCCTATCCGGGTTGGGTAAAGTTAAAGTTCCGCCCCTAGGCGCATTGGGATTGACATAGTCAAAGTGACTAAAGCCATCGGCGTATTTTGGTTTGCCATACTGCGCTATGCCCTGAGAGGCCTGCGCCGAACTAAGCCCAAGCCCTAGCAGCAGGGCTAGCAGGCAAAAAAGGGCAAATTGGCGAATGGGGATTAGTCTGGGCATATATGCAACAATTGTAGTTAGCAAATCATATTGGACGCAAAGGACACATCATGGGTTTTCTCTCCGGCAAAAAAATTCTTATTACCGGCCTTCTTTCAAACCGCTCTATTGCCTATGGCATTGCTAAAGCATGCCACCGCGAGGGCGCTGAACTAGCATTTACCTACGTTGGCGAGCGCTTTAAGGACCGAATTGTTGATTTTGCTAAGGAATTTAATAC
Organism: uncultured beta proteobacterium; assembly: GCA_903835865.1. Taxonomy (GTDB): domain Bacteria; phylum Pseudomonadota; class Gammaproteobacteria; order Burkholderiales; family Burkholderiaceae; genus Polynucleobacter. Next base: position 1,779 of record CAILON010000104.1, on the reverse strand, counting down.
CGAGCTGATTTATGACTGTGATGTCAGCAGCGATGAGCAAATCTCCTCCCTATTTAAGGACTTGGCCAAATCCTGGCCCCAGTTTGATGGTTTTGTACATGCCATCGGCTTTGCTCCTCGTGATGCAATTGCAGGTGATTTCTTAGAAGGCTTATCCCGTGAGGGCTTCAAAATTGCCCATGACATCTCTGCATATAGCTTTCCAGCAATGGCTAAGGAAGCTTTGCCAATGTTGCGTGATAAATCGGCATTACTAACGCTGACTTATTTAGGCTCTATGCGTAATGTACCGAATTACAACACCATGGGTTTAGCGAAAGCCTCTTTAGAAGCTTCTGTTCGCTACCTTGCGGGTTCTGTTGGTCCTAAAGGTATTCGCGTCAACGGTATCTCTGCCGGTCCAATCAAAACCTTAGCCGCTTCTGGTATTAAAGATTTTGGCAGGATCTTAGAGGCTGTTGAACAAACCGCACCATTACGTCGCAATGTAACCATTGATGATGTTGGTAATTCTGCTGCCTTCCTCATGTCTGACTTAGCAAACGGTATCACCGCTGAAATCATTTATGTTGATAACGGCTTTAGCCAAGTTGTTGGTGGAATGGGAGACGCTTGAGCGTTCCACTTCGTGAGGCCTTGAAGTTTTGGGCCAAGCTTGGTTTCATTAGTTTTGGTGGGCCTGCAGGACAAATTGCAGTTTTGCATCAAGAGTTGGTTGAAAAGCGTCGCTGGATTTCAGAGCGGCGCTTTTTACATGCGCTGAACTACTGCATGCTGCTTCCTGGACCTGAGGCGCAACAGCTAGTTACCTATATAGGCTGGCTGATGCATCGCAGTTGGGGTGGCATTCTTGCAGGGACGCTCTTTGTCCTCCCCTCACTTTTTATTCTTATTGGCCTATCTTGGATATATCTCAGCTTTGGGCAAGTGCCCTGGATTGCTGCAATCTTTTTCGGTATAAAACCTGCAGTGACAGCAATTGTTCTTCATGCTGCCGTTCGAATTGGTAAGCGAACCCTTCACAACCAAGCATTGCAGTGGATTGCTTTAGGCTCTTTCTTGGCCATTTTCATTCTGAATTTAGCCTTTCCAATTATTGTGCTGATTGCAGCAGCAATTGGGTTTTGGGGTGGCAAACGCTACCCAGAATATTTTCAACAAAGTAATGCTCACGGAAAATCAGTCGATCATCACTATGGTGCTGCCATGATTGATGACAACACACCAACACCTGCGCATGCCCTATTTAATTATCAAAAAACTATTCGGCACAGCATCATTGCGCTGAGTTTCTGGCTGGCACCAATGCTTGCGTTAATTCTTTTGTTTGGCTGGAATACACTCTACCCCCAGCTTGCTTGGTTTTTTACCAAAGCAGCATTTCTGACTTTCGGTGGCGCCTATGCAGTACTACCCTATGTTTATCAGGGGGCTGTTGATCATTTTCATTGGCTTAGCGCAAATCAAATGATTGATGGATTAGCGCTTGGGGAAACAACACCCGGACCACTCATTATGGTGGTTGCATTTGTCGGTTATCTTGCAGGCCATATTCAGCACCTCATTGGTAGCAGCAGTCCATTTTGGTTTGGTGTACTAGGTGCCTGCGTAGCCACATGGTTTACCTTTTTGCCTTCCTTCTTTTTTATTCTGGTGGGTGGTCCTCTGATTGAATCGACTCACGGCAAGCTCCGGTTTACTGCGCCGTTAACTGCAATTACAGCGGCTGTGGTTGGCGTTATTGCCAATTTAGGACTATTTTTTGCGTATCACGTATTT
>CAILON010000103.1 GCA_903835865.1 uncultured beta proteobacterium | reverse complement strand
GGATGGCTGGAAAGCAGCATGGTGAGTGGCTAGGATTAAAGCCAGACTCTCCTGTCCTCATTATCAGAAGGGTAGCATCCGGCATTCAGGATGAGCCATTAGAGTGGCGAGTGTCTACTCTAAATACCAATCAACATGAATACTTTAGCGAGTTAGTTGTTTAAGTTTTGATATGTTGAGAGCGACTCAAAAAATAATCCCAGGTTTGTTGGTATGTCTAGTCATTGCGATGTCGACTAGTTTCCTGTCGGAAAATTATGGCGGGCCACAGCTTCTCTACGCTTTACTAATTGGCCTATCTCTTCATTTTTTATATCTTAATGAAACGGTAAAGCCTGGGATTGATTTTTCTGCAAAAACCGTACTGCGCTTGGGAGTAGCATTTTTAGGCATTCGGATTACTTTTGCCGATATTGGGGCAATTGGATTAAATACTGGCTTGATGGTGATGTTGGCAGTTGCATCCACTGTTGCCCTTGGGTTTTTCTTAGCTAAAGTATTAAAACTTTCGCCTGATTTTGGCTTGATCGCAGGCGGATCAGTTGGTATTTGTGGGGCATCAGCTGCGCTTGCAGTGGCTTCAGTATTGCCTAAAAGCAAAGAAAACGAGCAATTTACCTTGCTGGTAGTTGTCGGTGTTACGGTACTTTCTACTATTGCCATGGTTACCTATCCATTTCTATTGCAGATGATGGATATAGGGGCCTTATCTGCTGGGATTTTTTTAGGCGCCACCATTCATGATGTTGCACAGGTAGTAGCGGCTGGAATGCTCTTTGGCCCCGTAGCAGGAGATGTTGCTACTGTGGTTAAGCTATTTCGTGTAGCACTCCTGTTGCCAGTGGTTTTAGTAATCTCTATTTTTTTTGGCGCACAAAGATCGACTGCTAAGTTAGGGTGGGGAAGCCTACGTTTGATCCCAACATTTTTATTGGGATTTGTGGCGCTCTCTATAGTGGCCTCAATGCAGATATTACCAAGTGCGATGACTCAGCAAATCGGGGGTCTATCGCGCTGGATGCTAGTCATTGCCATTGCAGCAGCAGGACTTAAGACCAACTTTCAAGAGTTGGCAAAGTTAGGATGGCAGCCTGTATTGATGCTCATAGTCGAAACAGTTTTCATAGCGACTATTGGGTTTATATTTATCTATAACTCTTAGCACTCAAATTTAGAAACCAAATCCTTTAGTTTTGCAGCCACTCTTGCTAGCTCAGCAGAAGAATTCTGGATTTCGGAAGATCCTGAAGAAATCCCTCTTGAGGCTATAGCAACCGCTTCTACAGTTTCTGTAATTCTGGCTGAGCTGCCTGCGGAAGTGGATATATTGCGTGAGATCTCACTAACGGTAGCCGCTTGCTCCTCAACTGCTGTAGCAATGATGCTGGAGATATCATCGATCCTATGAATAATCTGAGTAATCTCGGCAATCGATTCAATAGCACCCTTGGCGTCTGCCTGGATGGCATCAATCGATTGACCAATCTCATTGGTAGCTTTGGCTGTTGAGCGGGCCAACTCTTTTACTTCATTCGCAACAACGGCAAAGCCTTTACCAAGCTCGCCAGCGCGGGCTGCCTCAATGGTGGCATTTAGAGCTAACAGGTTAGTCTGTTCGGCAATATCGGCAATGACAGCAACAACCTCACCAATTTGAATACTGCTGTTACTGAGTTTAGACATTTGCTGATTAGTGCTGTTGGCAATCGTGACCGCCTGATTAGCAACACGTGATGCTTCCATAGCATTAATTGAAATCTCGCGAATGCTTGCGCTAAATTCTTCAGTTGAGGTGGCAACAGACTGGGTATTTTGACTCACTATGTCAGAGGATTGAGCAACTTCATTTGCTTGAGATGAGGTCTCTTCAGCATTTGCATTTAACTGGGCGCTCACCACTGCCAGCTCTTCGGAGGAGGCGCTAATCATTAATGCATTACTACTAATTTCCTGAATGGCGCCACGAAGATTATTTTGCAGTTTTTGAGCTGACTGAGCGATTTGACCTACGACGCCAGCATAATCTGAGCCTTCAATAGTAGTGTTGAGACGAGACCCAGCCAAAGCATTCAGGGCTTCTTTAGTTTTATGGAGAGGGTCAATAATAGAATGTCGGAAGCGAATTCCAATCAGAATGCTCAGCAAGATTGAGATGATGATGGTCACAATCGTAGAGAGGATTGCGTAATACTTGGCATCATCGGCCGCTTGATGGAATAGCATAGCGCTTTCTAATTTAGCGTCAACAAAATCCTGTAGGTCTTTTGCGATACGGGGTTTAAAGCCCTGAACCTTTTCACTAAAGTACATAGCAGTCGCTGCAGATGGCGAACCTTTTTCAAGCAAAACAATCTGCTCGATTGCAATTAAGTAAATATCAAAGTCTTCAACTAACTCATTAAATTCAAGCCTTGTTTTGGAGCGGATAATGTTGGCTTCAACAGCTTTGAGTGTCTTTTCTAAGTTAGTTCTTAGTTTTTCAATGTTTGCCAGGGACCGCTCGCGTAATGCTTGACCCTCAGCTTTATTTGCAAGGGATGAGGAAAGTAGCAGGTGATTGATTTCGATGTCAAAGGCTGAGGCTTCAATTTGTAATTGCTTTGATTCTTCAATT
>CAILON010000102.1 GCA_903835865.1 uncultured beta proteobacterium | reverse complement strand
CTCTCCCGGTAGTGGCCTTTTTCTTTGGCGGATAGAATTAAGTCATGACTAAATTTTGGCATTTCGTCTTTTTTCAGGCAGGCTGGTTTGCTTGTGTTCTGGGCGCGGCTCATGGCCAGGTTTTTTGGGCAGTCTCAGGCTCATTAGCCTATATTGCCTTCCATGTCTGGCGAGCACCGAGCCCTAAGCAGGAGTTCAGCCTACTGGCCAAGGTGCTTCTTTACGGAATCGCAACCGATACCCTCATCATGTATTTAGGTCTTTTGGACTTCCAGGATGCTTGGCCTTCGCCACTGGTATCGCCTGCGTGGATGTGGGCGCTTTGGCTTTTAGTGGCAAGCACTCTCAATGGATCTTTGTCTTGGCTGCGGAGTAAGCCGGTCCTAGGAGCGGTCCTAGGGGTTATTTGCGGTCCTTTGTCTTATGAGGCAGGCGTTCGAATGGGTGCTGCAAATTGGGGTTCTGGGGGTCAAATTCTGGGTTTTTGCCTGATTGGCTTAGTCTGGGCAATCGCTATACCCCTCTTTTTCTATTGGGATCGGACACCAATCGAGGGTGCCCTAGTAAAAAATCTGTAAATTCCTTTAAAAAGTCGCTTGCAAATACTACTGTTTTTATATACAGTAACTTCTAAGTTGTTAGACAGTGAATAAAACTTCGGGAAAAAGCCCAATACATAGCGAAAAGGAATCAAAAATGGCCTTGGATGATAAAAGAAAATCAGCCTCCTCAGAATTTGAGGGAATGAGCGGAGACAAGCAAAAAGCATTAACGGCAGCCTTGGCCCAGATTGAGAAGCAATTTGGTAAGGGCTCAATCATGAGATTGGGCGATGCTGAAATCAATCAAGATATTCAAGTGGTATCGAGTGGTTCACTCGGTTTAGATATTGCACTTGGCGTTGGCGGTTTAGCACGTGGGCGCGTAATTGAAATTTATGGTCCAGAGTCATCTGGCAAAACAACACTCACTTTGCATGCCATTGCAGAGATGCAAAAGTTGGGTGGTACCTGTGCCTTTATTGATGCCGAGCATGCTTTGGATGTGCAGTACGCATCACGCCTTGGTGTTGACGTAAATAATTTGTTAATTTCTCAACCAGATACTGGTGAGCAAGCTTTAGAAATTGCTGACGCTTTAGTGCGCTCAGGTTCTATTGATTTGATCGTGATTGACTCGGTTGCTGCTTTGGTTCCAAGGGCGGAGATCGAAGGCGACATGGGCGATTCATTACCTGGCTTGCAGGCCCGCCTGATGAGCCAAGCTTTGCGTAAGCTCACTGGCGCTATTAAGCGTACGAATACAACGGTCATCTTCATTAACCAAATTCGTATGAAGATTGGTGTCATGTTTGGTTCTCCAGAAACCACTACTGGTGGTAATGCTCTGAAGTTCTATGCCACTATGCGTTTGGATATCCGCCGCATTGGTAGCATCAAGAAGGGCGATGAAGTTGTGGGTAATGAAACCCGCGTGAAGGTTGTAAAGAATAAAGTATCTCCTCCATTCCGCGAAGCAATTTTCGACATCATGTACGGTGCTGGAATTTCTCGTGAAGGTGAAATTATCGATATGGGTGTAGAAGCCGATCTCGTTGAAAAGTCAGGCTCTTGGTATAGCTATAACGGCGATCGCATTGGTCAGGGTAAAGACAATGTGCGCGAGTTCTTAAAAGAGAACCCAGCAATCGCTAAAGATATCGAGGCAAGAATACGTGAGAAGTTAGGTGTCAAAACGGGCTCAGCCGTAGTTACCGATGTACTGAGCGAAGAAGAGGAAGTTTAATAGTTCGATGTCAGAGCTAAGCAGCAAAGCAAAAAAAGGCGCTAAACAAAGCCCGAGTCTCAAAGCTCGGGCTTTGCGTCTTTTGTCTTTACGGGAATACAGTCGTAAAGACCTAGGTGCAAAGCTGGCAGAGTCTGAAGCAAGATGGACTAGGCTGGCGAAGAGTGAGTCAGAGGCTGACCTTGATACTTCAAAAGCAAGCCCTCTAGATATTGAAGTCATTCTGGATGACTTTGAGGCGCGAGGCTGGCTTTCAGATGAGCGTTTTGCTGAGGCCTTAGTGCGCCGACGAAGCGAACGTTATGGAACTCGAAAGATCCAAGATGAGCTCAAAAGGGCGGGCGTAGATTCGAGTAAATCAGCCCAACTCCTTAAAACCCTCAAAGAGAGCGAATATCAGCGTGCTTATGAGCTGTGGTCCCGAAAGTTTGGCTCATTAGCCCAGGAACAAAAGGAGCGGGCTAGGCAATATCGCTTCCTGGCTTCCAAGGGGTTTAGTTCTGATGTGGTCTCGAAGGTTATTGGCGGTCAGCGACAAGACTAGGGCAATTACGGATCGAGAAGCTGGGTTTGCCGCGTTGCAGCATGCTAGACTTATAGAGTCGGTCAAGCCGTTCGCATTTATTCAAAATTGGCTAATTTAGCTATTGACAGAGTAGGTATGAGATTAAGGCGACATCGGTTTTACTAATCCTCATCGCTTGCAAATAAAGATACCGTTTCGGAGTAATTATGAAAATTCACGAGTACCAAGGCAAAGAACTTCTTCGCCAATTCAATGTGCCTGTTCCAAACGGCATCCCTGCATTTAGTGTTGATGAGGCAGTTAAGGCTGCTGAAAAACTGGGCGGCCCAGTTTGGGTAGTAAAGGCACAGATTCATGCTGGTGGTCGCGGTAAAGGCGGCGGCGTGAAATTAGCCAGAAGCATGGATGAAGTGAAAAAATACGCTTCTGAAATCTTGGGCATGCAACTCAAAACGCATCAAACTGGACCAGAAGGCCAAAAAGTAAATCGCCTCTTAATCGAAGATGGCGCAGATATCAAAAAAGAGTATTACTTCAGTATCGTTACAGACCGCGGGACACAAAAGAATGTGATCATGGCTTCTAGCGAAGGCGGTATGGATATTGAGGAAGTTGCAGAATCGCATCCAGAAAAAATTATCAAAGTATTTGTTGACCCATTGATTGGCTTGACAGATGCAGATTGCGACATCATTGCTAAAGGTATTGGCGTTCCTGATGCTTCTATTCCAATGGCGAGTGATGTGTTTAAGAATTTGTACAAGACCTATTGGGATACAGATGCATCCTTGGTAGAGATCAACCCATTGATCCTTGAGGGCAATGGCAAGATCAAGGCTCTTGACGCTAAATTTAACTTTGATCCAAATGCATTGTTCCGCCATCCAGAAATCGTTGCGTACCGCGATATCGATGAAGAAGATCCTGCTGAAATCGAAGCCTCTAAGTTTGACCTTGCTTACATCTCTTTAGATGGCAATATTGGTTGCTTAGTAAACGGTGCTGGTTTGGCGATGGCCACCATGG
>CAILON010000101.1 GCA_903835865.1 uncultured beta proteobacterium | reverse complement strand
CCTATTTTAGGGTCCTTGATTAAGCAAGGGCTGCCTTGGCAATTGCTACCAAGCTACTTGACTGCCCTCCTGCGGGTATATAACCGCTTTGGCAGAAGAGATAACATATATAAGGCTCGCATCAAGATCTTAGTGAAAGCTTTAGGCCCAGAAGAATTCGCTCGCCAAGTGGAGGGTGAGTGGTTACATATTCAGAATGGTGATGACAATTTCACCAAAGCAGAATGGGATCGTGTCGCAAAACACTTTACTAAGCCTGCGTATCAGACGCTGCCTACACTGACTAATGCGCAAGTGCTCGCCAGCGCAACTGCAACAGAAAAAATAGCATTTGCTCGCTGGATAGAGCGCAATGTGAAGCCCCATCAAGTGCCTGGTTATGCCAGCGTGATTCTGTCGCTCAAACCCCATGGCACTGTTGCCCCTGGCGATGCTACTACCGCTCAGATGAATGCCATTGCCAATTTGGCAGATCAATATAGTTTTGGTGAACTGCGCGTGACTCATGAGCAAAACCTCGTTCTGGCTGATGTTGAGCAAGCTAAGTTATTTGAACTTTGGCAAGCTGCCAAGCAACAGCATGTTGCCCTGCCGAACGTTGGCTTACTGACTGACATCATCGCCTGCCCAGGGGGAGATTTCTGTTCCCTGGCTAATGCCAAATCGCTACCGATTGCTAAAGCTATTCAGGAACGCTTTGATGACCTAGATTACTTATTTGATCTGGGCGATGTCTCACTCAACATCTCTGGATGCATTAACTCCTGTGGGCACCATCACGTTGGCAATATTGGTGTGCTTGGCGTCGATAAGGACGGTGAAGAGTGGTATCAAATCACACTCGGTGGCGAGCAAGGCAATGCTGCCTCTATTGGTAAAGTGATTGGCCCCTCTTTTTATGCCGATGAGATCCCCGATGTCATCACGAATGTCATTAATACCTATATAGAGCAACGTGCCGATGATGAATCCTTTATTCAGGCCTATCGTCGTTTAGGGGTAACGCCCTTCAAAGAGGCGGCATACAAGAACAAGAGTGAGATAGCCAAGAATAAAGACAAATCTGAAAAGTCTGAAAAGTCCCTTGGGATTGCATCATGAGCGCGCAACAGCAAATCTTGCACTTTCCCTTGGGCGGCAAGATCGGTCTTGCCCCTAATGAATGGCAGATATGGAGTGGACAGGACGATGCAGGCCTACCGGATCTTGAGCATGGCTCCCACAATGTCTTAGTGCCATTTAGCTGGTGGATAGTGCATCGCCAAAACCCGGATGTTCTCGCTAAAGCAAAGCACGGGCAGATTGGTGTTTGGTTTTCTACCGATGATGATGTTTTAAAACATGCAGAACTGATTGAAGAAGGCAAACACTACTGGCCTTTAGTTGCGGCACACTTCCCCATTTTTAGAGACGGTAGAAGCTTTAGCACTGCTGCCATCTTGCGTGATCGCCTAGGCTGGAATAAAGAAATCCGCATGATTGGGGATGTCTTAATTGATCAACTACTGCAAGGTGCCCGCGTAGGTTTTGATAGTTTTGAATTACGCCAAGATCAAGATTTAGCTGTAGCGCAAAAGCAATTCGATCTCTTTAGTGTGACTACGCAAAATAGTTGGCGCAGCAAGCGCACTTTAATGAGCGCACTTTAATCAGCGCACTTTAATCAACACCCCATTATTTATTATGAAAACTTCTTCAACTCTCGGTAAAGTCTATTTGGTGGGCGCCGGTCCTGGCGCTGCTGATCTCATTACCGTGCGTGGTGCCAAGCTGCTCGAGCAAGCAGATATTGTGTTTCATGATGCTTTAGTCGAGCCTGAGATGTTAGAGCTTTGCAAACAAGCCATAAAGGTGCCCGTAGGCAAGCGCTGCGGCAAGCTTTCTTCTGCACAGCACTTTATTAATAAACGCTTAGTCGATGCAGCTCAGCAGTACAAAATCATCGTGCGCCTTAAGGGGGGCGATCCCATGCTGTTTGGCAGAGCCGATGAAGAAATCCAAGCCCTTAAAAATGCCGGAATTGTAGTTGAAGTGGTACCAGGTATTACTGCAGCTCTTGCAGGTGCTGCGAGTATTCAGCAGTCGCTCACATTAAGAGGTATTTCTCGTAGTGTTGCGTTTATCACTTTGGCGCAAGCTACGGAAAGCGGCAACTCAGAACAAACTCAACCGATGAGCAACCCTAGTGCAGATACTCTGGTGTATTACATGGGTCGCAAAGATGCTGCCAAGATTGCACAACAACTGATTGAAAAAAGTCCTGATAAAACATCTAATACACCGGTGCAAATTTTAGAAGCAGTCAGCACGCTGCGTGAGCGTCACTGGTCTAGTACTTTAGGTGAACTTGCTCTAGGCAAAGCAGATCCATGGTTTGATAGCAGCTCGCCGGCGCTAATTATGGTTGGGGAAGCCTTGAGTAACGCTAGCATTAAAGAAGAAGAAATAAGCTTCTCAGTGCAAGGTCTGAAATTAGCCACCTCTTAATATAGATATATAGGCT
>CAILON010000100.1 GCA_903835865.1 uncultured beta proteobacterium | reverse complement strand
CCCAAGGCAATCGTTTGATCAATACGCGTAAAGGTTTGATCTAAGAAGTCCGTGTCTAATTTCACGCGATCTGATTTTTCAGCTTCGACACAAATCTCTGCCATTGCTTTAATCGTCTGCACTGGATACATACCCGCTGCAGATTCTGCAGAGAGCATCACCGCATCTGTGCCATCCAGTACAGCGTTAGCTACGTCACTCACTTCAGCGCGGGTTGGGACTGGCGCATTAATCATCGACTCCATCATCTGGGTTGCCGTGATCGTAAATTTGTCAGCCTCGAGTGCCCACTTAATCATGCGCTTTTGTAAAGCAGGAACAGCGGGATTACCTACTTCAATCGCTAAGTCGCCACGAGCAACCATAATGCCGTCACTCTCAGCAATGATGCTTTTAAGTGCTTCAGGCTCAATAGCTTCTGCACGCTCTACCTTAGCAATCGTGCGTACTTTACCAACGCCATATTTAGCGCTAGCAGCATCAGCCAACTTACGAGCGTAGGCCATATCGGCACCATCTTTTGGAAAGCTAATTGCCAAGAAATCCACACCCATTGAAATGGCAGCATCTAAATCAGTAATGTCTTTTTCAGTAAGTGCTGGTGCAGTGAGACCACCACCGGCACGATTAATACCTTTGTTATTCGATAAAGGGCCACCTTGCTCTACGCTGGTGTAAATCTCTCCACCCTTTACGCTCTCAACACGCAAGACAACTAAACCATCATTTAATAAAAGACGGTCGCCCGATTTCACATCGCTAGGCAACTCTTTGTAATCGAGGCCAACGCGTTCTTGATTACCTAATTCGCAATTCACATCCAAAATAAATTGCTCGCCTTCTTTAAGCAAAATTTTACTGTCTACAAATTTTCCAACGCGGATTTTGGGGCCTTGAAGATCGGCCATGATGCCCACCTCTTTACCTACTTCAGCAGAAATGCTGCGCACTAAATCGTGGCGAGCTTTATGGTCAGCTATGGTGCCATGAGAAAAGTTCATGCGTACAACATCGACACCTGCGCGAATCATGTCACGAAGCACTTCAGGCTTTTCAGATGAGGGCCCTAAGGTAGCAATAATATTGGTTGCTCGAAGCATATTTAGTCTTTCGCCCTTTCGGCTAGCACTGCAAAGGCTGGGAGGGTTTTACCTTCGAGGAATTCCAAGAAAGCACCTCCGCCAGTTGAGATGTAATCCACTTGATTTTCAATGCCGTATTTAGCGATTGCTGCCAATGTATCGCCGCCACCGGCGATAGAGAACGCAGGAGAGTGGGCAATTGCTGCAGCCAACATTTTGGTGCCGCCACCAAATTGATCAATTTCAAAGACGCCTAAAGGGCCGTTCCAAACAATCGTGCCTGCATGAGCAAGCATGGTGGATAGACGTGCTGCTGTTTTAGGGCCAATGTCCAAAATCATGTCGTCTTCCGCAACTTGATCAGCGGACACACGATTGGCCCGAGCCAATGGTGAGAGTTCATTGGCAACGACTACGTCCTCAGGAATAGGCACATGCGCGCCGCGCTTTTCCATGATCTCCATAATTTCTTTTGCTTCTTCTACCAAATCTGGTTCAGCTAAAGATTTACCAATCGGCAATCCTTTAGCGAGCATGAAAGTGTTAGCAATGCCACCGCCCACAATAAGCTCATCGACTTTATCAGCCAAAGCTTTCAGAATGGTCAACTTAGAAGAAACCTTAGAGCCAGCCACAATGGCCACCAGCGGGCGTTTCGGGCTTGCGAGCGCGCGACTCAATGCATCGAGCTCAGCAGCCATCAATGGACCTGCACAAGCTACGGGTGCAAAT
>CAILON010000099.1 GCA_903835865.1 uncultured beta proteobacterium | reverse complement strand
GCTCATAAAAATAATGAGAATCGCAGCCCAAAAACCAAAGACGATTTCTACCTCACCAAGAAGGTGCCACAGACCTGCATGTTTTAGGGATTTGCTAGCAAGGGTTTCAAAATAACCAGTGCAAAAGGTATGCAAAACGGCAATGGCAAAAATAATGCTTGCGCCAAGTTCAGTCGGGGTAAAGTTCATAGCAGAATGGTAGCAGGTGCTTGAAAATATTAAGAGATTGTTACTTTGGGAGATTTTGGTGAAATTGAAGATTGGCTATCAGGAACTTATTACTAGCGCAATGGCACAAATTGAAACGGTTCCACTAGAGGAAGCACAGCAATTGTTGGGTGATCCCAATACGGTTTTTGTGGATATTCGGGATGTGCGGGAATTGGAGCGCGAAGGCATGATTCCCAATGCTCTGCATGCGCCTCGAGGTATGCTGGAGTTTTGGGTTGACCCTGACAGCCCCTACTTCAAACCGATTTTTGGTGAAGGAAAACGCCTGATTCTTTACTGTGCTTCTGCCTGGCGATCCGCCCTAGCAACGGAGACGCTGCAGAAAATGGGCTTGCCCGAAGTTTGTCATCTTGAAGGGGGGTTTACTGCCTGGAAAAAAGCGGATTTACCCACTCAAGAAAAAAACCATCAAAATTAATTATGGGCAACGTAAACAAAAGGTAATCATGAGAAAAGTAGTGTCACAGTTTGGAGAAGGACCACTCCAGCAAAAATTAACAACGGGTGATCTGCATCATGTATCGGATGCAGAGGTGTCTAAAGGTGGCGGCGGTACTGGGCCTTCTCCCCATGAATACTTAGGTGCTGCTTTAGCGGCCTGTACGAGTATGACTTTAAAGATGTACTCAGAAAGAAAATCAATTCCTCTTAAAAATGCGATCGTGACGGTAGATATTGAACGTCACGATGATGTTGAAATCTTTACACGACATGTTGAATTGGTGGGGGATCTGGATGGTGAGCAAAGAGCGCGCCTTTTGGAAATTGCACAGAGGTGTCCAATACATAAAGCGTTGGCTGGTGAGATCCAAATAAAAACCCAGCTAGTAAATTAATAAGAGCTGGGTTTTTTAAAACAATCACTAAGACGGCAACTAAAAACTCATCAGGCTCAATAGAGCCTGATACTAGCAATGCTTAGTTGGGTGCGTTAGGAGGCTTTTTGTTTTTACCGGCGTCGTAGCCAGAGTTGTATTCAGAAGCCTGTTCTTTCTTGTAAGCATCATAGATATAACCAGATGCTGCACCAACTGCTGCGCCACCAACTGCACCCCAGATAGGGTTGCCGTGGAAAATCGCTGTGCCGATAGCACCAGCAGTTGCGCCGATAGCGCCACCAGAAACTGTACGTTGTTCTGTTGTACTCATATTTGAGCAGCCCGCAATTGCGAGTGTTGCTGCAGTAATCGCGATAATTTTTTTCATATTCACTAATCCTTTGAAGGTAATTTGAATGAGCTATTGGCTCTGATTATTTTTTGCCGCAAGGGAAGCGCATTGCCATGAAACCAAGTGCGGTACCAGCAGCAGGCTTGTCAGCAGTTTGTGGATTATCACCAGCCCACTTCACAAAATCCGCGATGACTTCATCACGTTTAGGGGCAGGTTGTTTGACGCATATAAATGGCTTAGCACGTTGTGGGTGACGTGTTGCTAAATAGGTTTCATAAATTGCACTGGTGTAGCCCACACAGAAGCTGCGTGATTCTGGGCTTGCAGGAAGCTTGCAGGTTGTTACCAGCTCCTGAGTGCTCAATACTTTGATTAGTTCTTGGGCTTGAACAGCGCCAGAAATTGCGCCAAGGGCTGCTAAAACAACTAGAGTTTTTTTCATGGGTTTTCCTTTGGATGTATTTGAAGTAATCATAAACCATCATTTGCACTGGATACGTGCACTAAAATAGTGCAGTTTGCACCTAAATAGGTTTTTATATTCCCCATAATGATGCATAAAAAAGAGGGGGAATTTTTATGGAAATCTTGAAATCGGGAAGCGATGCTTTATTCATCTTGCTTGGCGCCATCATGGTGTTAGCTATGCATGCGGGCTTTGCATTTTTAGAGTTGGGTACGGTTCGCAAGAAGAACCAGGTCAATGCCTTGGTCAAAATCTTGGTGGACTTTGCAGTCTCTACGATTGCTTACTTTTTTATTGGCTACAGCATTGCTTACGGAGTGAACTTTTTCTCTGGCGCTGAATTGCTGGCTGAAAAGAATGGCTATGAGCTAGTGAAGTTTTTCTTCTTGCTCACTTTTGCTGCAGCGATTCCAGCCATTGTCTCTGGTGGTATTGCTGAGCGCGCTAAATTTAATCCGCAACTTATCGCCACTTTTGTCTTGGTTGGTTTTGTCTATCCCTTCTTTGAAGGCATTGCCTGGAATCAGCATTACGGAATTCAGGCCTGGATCAAGGGCTTAACGGGCGAAGAGTTTCATGACTTTGCAGGCTCAATCGTAGTGCATGCTGTTGGCGGTTGGATTGCCTTGCCTGCAGTGATTCTCTTGGGTGCGCGTCGTGGTCGCTATACCAAAGAGGGTCAAGTCTCTGCACATCCACCTTCAAGCATTCCATTTCTAGCATTGGGCGCGTGGATATTGGCGGTAGGTTGGTTTGGTTTTAATGTGATGAGCGCACAAACCATCGATAAGATCAGCGGCTTGGTTGCAATGAATTCTTTGATGGCAATGGTTGGTGGAACTTTGGCGGCATGGGTTGTGGGTCGTAATGATCCGGGCTTTACTTATAACGGACCTCTTGCTGGATTAGTGGCGGTGTGTGCGGGCTCGGATTTAATGCATCCCGTTGGCGCCTTATTTGTAGGCTTAGTTGCCGGTAGTTTATTTGTCTATATGTTCACTTTGGTGCAAAACCGTTGGAAGCTAGATGATGTGTTGGGTGTATGGCCCTTACATGGTTTATGTGGCCTATGGGGTGGGTTGGCTGCAGGTATTTTTGGGACGAAGGCGCTTGGCGGTAT
>CAILON010000098.1 GCA_903835865.1 uncultured beta proteobacterium | reverse complement strand
CAAGAGACTTTTCTTGAACAACCAGCTCTTCAGTAAAGCGCTTCTCTTCACTACTACCATCTGCACTTGAGCCGATCCTGAGGCGATCTTTTTGTGCAGCCTCAGCTGATTGACTTGCCCCTGGTTTTGATGAGGCTTCCTGAGATTTACCTCCGTCCTTACCTTCGCGCCACTGCTCGTTCGCATCAGCTACAAATTGATTAGCCTCTGCAGGGCTAATGGATCGCAAGAGAGCTTGACTGGGTTTATTTAACTCAGCGCCTGCAGCTAAACGATTAATGCTACCGCTAGCAAACGCATCGGGATTCGCCTTAAACAAAGCCATCATGGTTTGATCTAAGGTAGCACCTTCTAATTGAGGCGCCATCAAGGCAGCAATCTCCGATAAAGTCTGACCTGGTTTTACCAAAACCTTTTGCACATCACCTAAAAGCAAGGTATAGGTTTTGGTGAGACTACCGCTTGCCCAGCTTACGTTAATTAATACATCTACAAATGGGTCATCGCTAACAGGAACAGGATTGACAGTCTCAAGCAAAACCATCAACTGATTCTGACGATTGCGATACACCATGACCTGCGGGTTAAGCTCTAATACCTTTTGAGAAATACCGAGACGCTCAAATGCTGCCTTATTAGGCATGACAGCTTTTAGGCTAGATAGCGCACCTTCCTCTTCAGCGCCTATTCGAATCGGAATTTCAGCGCGTAGTGGCTCCCCAGGGCGAGAGAGGAGTTGAGGCGATCCTAAAGATACGGCCCAGGCAGCGCAAGTCCAGCTTAGCCAAATAAAGCAAAGTACCCTAAGGTAGCTTAGTTGACTATTTCGTGACATTAATGCTCAAGCAAAATGCGGAGCATGCGACGCAACGGTTCTGCAGCACCCCACAATAATTGATCGCCTACTGTAAATGCACCCAGATATTCAGGGCCCATCGCTAGCTTATGCAAACGTCCAATGGGCACTGTCAAAGTGCCGCTGACTGCAGCAGGAGATAAATCACGCTCGGTTGTCTCGCGGTCATTCGGAACCACTTTTACCCATTGATTGTCATTAGCCAAAATCGATTCAATTTCCTTTAGCGGAATATCTTTCTTCAGCTTGATAGTCAATCCTTGTGAATGGCAGCGCATGGCACCAACGCGTACACATAAACCATCAATCGGAATGCTTCCAGGCGTGCGGAATGCAGGTCGACCCAAAATCTTATTAAACTCTGCTCCGCCCTTCCATTCTTCTTTGGTTTGACCATTCTCCACAGGAACGTCAATCCAAGGAATCAAGCTACCAGCCAGTGCAGTGTTGCGGAAATTTTTCTTTGGAAAATCGGAAGAGCGCAAAGTTTCAGTCACTTTGCGATCAATATCCAAGATCCATGAAGAAGGATCAGCTAATTCAGTAGCTACGCTATCGCGTAAAGCGCCCATCTGCAAGAGGAGTTCTCGCATATTCTGAGCTCCTGCACCAGAAGCAGCCTGATAGGTCATTGCACTGATCCACTCAACCATGTCGGCTTTCACCAAGCCACCCATAGCCATCATCATCAAGCTAACGGTGCAGTTACTGCCAATCCAATTCTTACCACCTGCTGCCAAGGCCTTATCAATAACTAAGCGGTTTACTGGATCCAACACCAATACTGCGTCATCCTTCATACGCAAAGCACTGGCAGCATCAATCCAGTGACCATCCCAGCCAGCAGCGCGTAGCTTTGGAAAAATCTCATTGGTGTAATCGCCGCCTTGGCAAGTCAAGATGATGTCGCAGCGGGATAAGGCTTTTATGTCATTTGCATCTTGCAAAGTACTTTCACTCTTAGTTACCTTTTGACCATTAAGCAAAGGCACTTCTCCGCCTGCTTGGCTAGTACTAAAAAATACTGGCTCAATAAAATCAAAATCTTTCTCAGCGAGCATTCTATCTATGAGCACGCTACCAACCATGCCGCGCCAGCCGACTAAACCTACTAAAGGAGTTTTTGTATTTGCCATAATTAACTATCTAATAAATATGATTTTTTGTTTTGCTGCTTTTATAAATTTCTTAAATGTTTATGAGAGTGCTGCGACAACTGCATCACCCATCTCGGCGGTAGAAACCTTTTTCGTACCTTCAGTATAAATATCCGCCGTGCGCAAACCTTGCGCTAAAACCTTTTGCACAGCCTTTTCAATACGCTCTGCTTCGGCAGGCATTCCCAGGGAGTAACGCAACATCATGGCTGCTGACAAGATCGTTGCCAATGGATTTGCAATTCCCTTGCCTGCGATGTCGGGAGCAGAACCATGACTGGGCTCATAGAGACCCTTATTGTTCTTATCCAAAGAGGCTGATGGCAACATGCCAATTGAGCCCGTCAACATAGCGGCTTCATCAGAAAGAATATCGCCAAAGAGATTACCTGTCACTACTACGTCAAATGCTTTCGGCGCTTTAACCAACTGCATGGCAGCGTTATCCACATACATATGGGACAACTCGACATCTGGGTAGTCTTTAGAAATCCGAATCATGACTTCGCGCCATAACTGAGATGTTTCTAATACGTTAGCCTTATCAACACTACACACTTTTTTGCCGCGCTTTAGTGCAGCTTCAAAAGCTACTCGTCCAATACGTTCCACTTCTGGCTCGCTATAGTGCATCGTGTCAAAGCCTTCGCGAGCGCCCTTAAACAAAGGCAACTCTGATGTGCGAATGCCTCGAGGTTGGCCAAAATAAATATCGCCATTGAGTTCGCGCACAATCAAAATATCAAGTCCGCCAATGATTTCTGGCTTCAAACTAGAAGCAGCAGTCAATTCTGGATAGCAAATAGCCGGTCTAAAGTTTGCAAATAACTCTAAGTGTTTACGCAAACCTAAGATTGCCTGTTCTGGACGCAGTTCACGAGCCAAGGTATCGTATTTCCAATCCCCCACCGCACCAAATAAAATAGCATCTGCTTTTTTAGCTAACGCTAAAGTTGCAGGTGGTAAAGGGTGCCCAGAGATGTCATAGGCAGCTCCTCCAACAGGAGCTTCTTCTAGATCGAACTTGGGTCCAAGCGTTTTAAGAACACGAACGGCTTGAGCGACGATTTCCGGACCGATTCCATCGCCCGGGAGAACTGCAATTTTCATGAAAGGCCTTTAACTCTATAAAACTACGGCAGTTGGGTTGCAAGCCAAGGCATCTTGAGGATGCGCTCAGCTTCATAAGCCTTGATTTTATCTGCATGGCGCAGGGTTAGGCCAATATCGTCCAAGCCATTGAGTAGGCAGAACTTTCTAAAAGGTGATACGTCAAAGCTATAGGCGGTGCCATCGGGAGCAATAACTTGCTGGGCTTCGAGGTCAATAGTGAGCTGATAGCCATTAAAAGCCATCGTTTCGTTAAAAAGATGATCTACCTGCTGCTCAGTTAAGACGATTGGTAAAAGGCCGTTTTTAAAACAGTTATTAAAAAAGATATCTGCAAAGCTAGGAGCAATGACCGCCCTAAATCCATACTGATCCAAAGCCCAAGGAGCGTGCTCTCTTGAGCTACCGCAACCAAAGTTTTTACGTGCTAACAAAATTCCCGCATCTTTGTAACGTGCTTGATTGAGGACAAAATCTGGGTTAATTGGTCTAGTGCTGCAATCTTGACCAGGTTCCCCATGATCAAGGTAGCGCCACTCATCAAATAAATTTTGGCCAAAGCCAGTTTTTTTAATCGACTTCAGAAACTGCTTCGGAATGATGGCGTCAGTATCCACGTTCTCGCGATTAAGCGGAACTACTACACCTTTGTATAACGTAAATTTTTCCATGATTCTGACTTTAATTCTGAATGAGTGTGTAACTTATTTAACTGGAGTAACTACAACATCCTTGCCCTTAGTCTGGGATGGATTATTACTTTGAGATCCGCCCATGGCATTACCCATGGTTTGCAAATCTTTGCCCATACCTTCCATGGTGCTGCTACAAGCAGAAATCAGCAAGCCTGCAAGGCCAATTAATGTAAGACGTGCAATTAAAGATAGGGAAAGAAATTTGCGCACAGTAATACTCCTATGAAATTTTTCGAATATCAACAAAATGACCTTCGATTGCAGCAGCTGCGGCCATTGCTGGACTTACTAGATGGGTTCTACCGCCGTTACCTTGACGTCCCTCGAAATTACGATTCGAGGTAGAAGCACAACGCTCTCCTGGCTCTAGGCGATCAGCATTCATGGCCAAACACATTGAGCAACCCGGTTCACGCCATTCAAAGCCAGCTGCCTTAAAAATACGATCCAATCCTTCACGTTCCGCCTGGGCCTTTACTAAGCCAGAGCCTGGAACTACTAAGGCTAGCTTGACATTCGGTGAAACTTTTTTGCCAAGGCGATCAACTACTTTAGCGGCTGCACGAATATCTTCAATACGACTATTGGTGCAAGAGCCAATAAATACTTTATCAATAGTAATATTACTCAGCGGTGTATTGGGGATGAGGTTCATGTACTCCAAAGCACGTTCCATTGCAGAACGCTTATTTGGATCACGCTCTTTTTCTGGATCTGGCACGCGCCCGCTAATTGGCAAAACCATTTCAGGTGAAGTGCCCCAAGTTACTTGAGGTGCAATCTCTTCGGCGCGTAATTCAATAACTGCATCAAATTTAGCGTCAGAGTCAGAATGCAATGTTCTCCAATACTGCAATGCTTGGAGCAAGGCTGGTCCTTTTGGCGCATAAGGGCGACCGTGTACGTATTCAATGGTCGTTTCATCAACTGCGACCAAGCCAGCACGAGCTCCTGCCTCAATTGCCATATTGCAAAGGGTCATCCGACCCTCCATCGATAAATTACGGATAGCTTCACCAGCAAATTCAATGGTGTAGCCTGTGCCGCCAGCAGTACCAATCTTGCCAATCACAGCCAAGACAATATCTTTAGCGGTAGA
This sequence comes from uncultured beta proteobacterium, assembly GCA_903835865.1. GTDB lineage: Bacteria > Pseudomonadota > Gammaproteobacteria > Burkholderiales > Burkholderiaceae > Polynucleobacter. The sequence continues at coordinate 2,660 of CAILON010000098.1, read as the reverse complement.
GCCTGGTTGCAAGCGACCATCTACACGCACCAACATATTCTTGCTCTTTTTCATCAACAAGGTTTGAGTTGCTAATACGTGCTCAACCTCAGATGTACCAATTCCAAAGGCCAGGGCACCAAAGGCGCCATGGGTGCTGGTATGAGAATCGCCGCAAACTACTGTCATGCCAGGTAGGGTTGCGCCCTGCTCTGGTCCAATCACGTGAACAATCCCTTGGCGGGTATCGTTCATTTTGTACTGGGTGATACCGAATGCATCACAGTTTTGATCCAAGGTATCTACTTGCAACTTAGAGATTGGATCGGTAATGCCTTCTGAGCGATCAGTAGTTGGAACGTTGTGATCGGATACTGCCAAATTGGCTGAAATACGCCAAACAGGGCGGCCAGCCAAACTCAAACCTTCAAATGCCTGAGGGCTGGTTACCTCATGCAATAACTGACGGTCGATATAGATCGTGGCTGTGCCATCCTCTTCTGAGTAAATAAGGTGGTCATCCCACAATTTGTCATAAAGCGTACGAGACATGAGATACCTTAAAGCCTTTATTTGCGAACAGAAATGTTTGGAACCTTGCGGGAAGTTTCGCCAACATATAACTGACGTGGACGACCAATCTTGTACTCAGGATCAGTAATCATTTCTTCCCATTGCGCAATCCAACCTACTGTTCTTGCTAATGCAAAAATACATGTGAACATTTCTGTTGGGACGCCAAGAGCGCGTTGAACAATGCCTGAGTAGAAGTCGACGTTTGGATAAAGCTTACGGCTAACAAAATATTCATCTTCCAAAGCAATCTTCTCAAGCGTCATTGCTAACTTGAACAAGGGATCATCCTGCAGACCCATTTCATTGAGCACCTCATAGCAAGTTTCACGCATCAGTTTTGCACGTGGGTCAAAGTTTTTATAAACACGATGACCAAAGCCCATCAAACGAACGCTAGAGTTTTTGTCTTTAACTTGAGCAATAAACTCATGAATCTTATCTACGCCACCATTGGCTTGAATTTCATTCAACATTTGCAAGCAGGCTTCATTGGCTCCGCCGTGGGCTGGGCCCCAGAGACAGGCAATACCAGCAGAAATCGCTGCAAATGGATTGGTACCTGAAGATCCACACAAACGTACAGTTGATGTAGAGGCATTTTGCTCATGATCAGCATGCAAAGTAAAGATGCGATCCAAAGCACGTACCAATACCGGATTTACTTTGTACTCTTCGCACGGTGTTGCAAACATCATGCGCATAAAGTTAGCGGTATATGACAAAGAGTTATCTGGATAGATAAACGGCTGACCTACTGAATACTTATAAGCCATCGCTACCAAAGTTGGCATCTTTGCGATCAAGCGAATTTGCGCTACTTCACGCGCGTATTCATCGCTGTAATCAATTTCATCATGATAGAAAGCGGCCATTGCACCAACCAAGCCTGTCAATACTGACATTGGATGTGCGTCACGACGAAATCCACGCAAGAAGAATTGCATTTGCTCATGAACCATCGTGTGGTGCATAACCAATTCTTCAAAGCCTTTTTTCTCGCTCGCATTCGGCAACTCGCCATTTAGTAAGAGATAACAAACTTCTAGGAAGTCGCAGTTACCAGCTAGGTCCTCAATCGGATAACCACGATACAAGAGCTCGCCTTTATCGCCATCGATATAAGTAATTTTGCTATTGCAAGATGCAGTAGAAAGAAAGCCTGAGTCGTACGTAAATTTACCAGTCTGGCCATAGAGCTTGCGAATGTCGATCACATCAGGACCAACTGTCCCTTTGTAAATTGGCAGATCAATATCTGGGGTGCCATCTGAAAACGAGAGTTTTGCCTTGATGTCCGATTCAATCATTTCTAATCCTTAGTCATTCAAAATTATGGTTAATACGCTATTCGATCAAACACTTGCACTACTAATGCGCCAAAATGCTGAATCACTTCTCTCTCAGCTTTTGTAAAACTGTTTTGAAGGAGTTATCTGCCATCTCCTTCTCTAATGCTGCAACTGAATCTTTACGTCCAATCAATAAATCCATTAGATCGTTATCATCCAAAGCCAAAAACTTACTTAAAACTTTTCCATCCTCTACGCTTAACTGAGCCCCATAGCGCTCAAAGAAACGTTGCAGAATTAAATCATTCTCTAGCAATCCCCTGCGGGCGTCACTCTTTAATCGATATAACTCTGCATTACTGAGGGTCATACTGCCCTACGGACCATCAGCTCCTTGATCTTGCCAATTGCCTTCGTTGGATTTAGATGCTTAGGACATACATCTACGCAGTTCATGATGGTATGGCAACGGAACAAGCGGTATGGGTCTTCTAAGTTGTCTAAACGTCGAGCAGTGTCCTCATCGCGACTATCGGCAATAAAGCGATAGGCTTGCAATAGGCCAGCTGGTCCAACAAACTTGTCAGGATTCCACCAGAATGATGGGCATGAAGTTGAGCATGATGCGCACAAGATGCACTCATATAAACCATTTAACTCTTCACGCTCTTCAGGACTCTGGAGACGCTCTTTTTCTGGAGGTGGATTGTCGTTTACCAAGTATGGCTTGATAGACAAGTATTGCTTAAAGAACAAAGTCATATCAACGATCAAATCGCGCACTACTGGTAAACCAGGCAATGGGCGTAATGTGAT
>CAILON010000097.1 GCA_903835865.1 uncultured beta proteobacterium | reverse complement strand
GCCAACACCCATATGAATTCCTCCCTACATCGATTTTGGCTCTTATTTGCTCAAGCAGTAACGGTCTTACTAGCTGCATTATTTATTATTAGTACCCTGAAACCAGATTGGCTCTCAAGCTCAAGGGTTGGCAGTCTAGTTGATACCGTATCCCTTAATGAGAGTAGATATGATGGCCAACTTAACCCGGGCTCATATCACGAAGCGGTAAAGCGCTCCATGCCTTCTGTAGTGAATATCTTCACAAGCAAGAGCCAAACGAAGCCTAGGGCCCGCAAAGGATCTAATCCAAATTCTGCAGATCCCTTGTTTAAATTTTTCTTCGGAGACCAGCCTCCAGAAGATGAACCAAGCTCTAGTTTGGGTTCTGGAGTACTAGTCAGTGCGCAAGGATATATTCTCACCAATCATCATGTAATCAGCGATGCCGATGATATCGACGTTGCCCTATCCGATGGCCGGAAAGTGAAAGCCCAAGTGATTGGCAGCGATCCAGAAACTGACATTGCCGTGTTAAAAATTGAGGCTAAACAATTGCCTCCCCCCATCACCCTTGGCAAAGTTGAATCTGTACACGTAGGTGATGTTGTCCTTGCTATTGGCAATCCCTTTGGTGTGGGTCAAACCGTAACCTCCGGAATCGTCTCGGCTTTAGGTCGCGATCATGTCGGCATCAATACCTTTGAAAATTTCATTCAAACGGATGCTGCCATCAACCCGGGAAACTCCGGCGGGGCATTAGTTGATACGCGCGGCAATCTCATCGGCATCAATACAGCCATCTACTCCAATAATGGCGGATCCATGGGAATTGGATTTGCCATCCCCATTAGCCTTGCTAAACAAGTCATGGAGGCCATTTTGACCAATGGCAGCGTGACACGTGGCTGGATTGGCGTAGAGCCTCAAAACCTCACCAAAGAGCTCTCAGAGTCTCTAGGCTTACCTAGCGCAACGTCAGGGGTATTGCTTTCTGGTGTTCTCGAGGGAGCTCCCGCAGCCCGCGGGGGCGTAAAACCTGGAGATGTTCTTATCTCAGTAAATGGTAGCCCGACCAAGGATGTCCGGCAGCTTCTTAATCAAATTGCGCAGATTGGCCCCGGCAATGACGCCAACCTTAAGATTTTGCGCAAAGACAAGGAAGTTGAGCTTAAAGTACAAACAGGCAAAAGGCCAAAGCCGAAAAAACTTGTAAATTAATCTCGTATTTAATGCGCCAAAATTTTTGATAAAAATTCTTGCGCTCTTGGAGAGCGCTTATCGGGATTGTCAAAAAATTCCGTTTTATTACAGTCCTCGATAATCCGCCCATGATCCATAAAGATCACTCGATGACCCACTTTTCTGGCAAATCCCATTTCATGAGTGACGCAACACATTGTCATGCCTTCATTGGCTAGCTTCACCATCACATCCAATACTTCGCCAACCATTTCTGGATCTAAGGCTGATGTTGGTTCATCAAATAGCATCACTATTGGATCCATACTTAAGGCTCTGGCAATCGCCACCCGCTGCTGTTGACCACCTGATAACTGTCCTGGAAACTTATCCTTTTGAACCAGCAAACCAACGCGCTCTAAATATTTGAGGCCATGGGCTTTTGCCTCTTCGGCGGGCCTTCCAAGCACCTTCATTTGTGCAAGAGTTAAGTTTTCGGTAACACTTAGATGGGGAAACAACTCAAAATGCTGGAATACCATTCCCACGCGCGAACGCAGTTGTGGCAAATTCGTTTTAGGATCATGAAGGGATATACCATTTACAACAATCTCTCCTTGCTGGAATGGCTCCAGAGCATTCATTGTTTTAATCAGGGTGGACTTACCGGATCCTGAAGGCCCACAAATGACGACTACTTCACCTTTATTAATGGAAGTACTGCAATCATTTAAAACCTGAAAAGAGCCATACCACTTAGATACATTGCGAAGTTTGATCATATTGTTTTACCAATGTTGCAGAATATATTTAACGGATGATGGCTACTTTGGACTGTATCTTGCGAACAATCTTAGATAGAGAAAAGCAAATGATGAAATAGGTAAAGGCTGCCAAGATATATGTTTCGATAGGACGCCCATAATTTTTTCCGGCAATCTCAAAGCCCTTGAGTAAATCATAGGCGCCAATCGCATAAACTAATGAGGTATCTTGAAACAAAATAATTGTCTGGGTCATAAACACCGGAATCATATTTCTAAAAGCTTGGGGCAAAATAATGAAGCGCATATTTTGCCCATAAGTCATACCTAGCGCTTCAGCTGCAAAACCTTGCCCCCGAGGAACAGATTGAATACCGGCACGCACAATCTCAGAAAAAAAGGCTGCCTCAAACGCAATAAACGTAATTGTTGCCGAGAGATCTGCCCCAATAGGTTGGCCAATCAACATCGGGATCAATAAAAAGAACCACAGAATGACCATCACCAGTGGAATTGACCGCATGGTATTGACATAAAAAGTAGCTGGATAAACCAATGCAGACCTACCGGAAAGACGCATAAGCGCAAGCGCAGTCCCAAATACGATACCGCCCACAGTCGCAATGATTGTTAACTGAACGCTAAAGAGCAATCCCTTC
>CAILON010000096.1 GCA_903835865.1 uncultured beta proteobacterium | reverse complement strand
GGCCTATCTGGCAAATTGGTCAAAATACGATCATTCACAACATTGACCAAACCCCCACTAGAACCAGAACCATAAAGTAAAGCTGCAGCACCTCTCAAAATTTCCACTTGATGGGCATTTTGCATATTGTTTCCAACGGCATGATCCTGTGAAATATTAGAGACATCACCAACTGAGAGACCATTTTGCAAAATTTGTACGCGAGATCCTTCTAGGCCACGAATAACTGGTCTAGATGAGCCTGCTCCATATCCGGTTGCAGACACTCCGAGCTCGTTAGCTAAGGTTGCGCCTAGGGTGCTTCCTAATTTATTTAATAACTCATCACCCTGCAGGATCTTGTTCGGCGTAAGAATGCTTTGCATCGATTCTTGCGAACCCGTAGCCGTAATTTCAAATTGAGGAGAGGATGTTTGTGCTAATACGCTTGTACTAAAAAGTCCTGATACGACTAAATAAAGTAATTTGCGTTTTGCAAGCAATTGCTGAATACCATGCATTTTGAATCTTCCATTCTTTAATGCGATCCACCTTTATGGGCTGGATCATACAAATTAATGTGCCAAGTCAAATGACTTGACGCCTAAGTACTTAAAGAATGAAAGTGGGTGGCGCTCTGGATTGGTAGAGAGCTAGGTATTGAAGGTTTTGAAGGGAATGATCGTATTCAAAATAAGATTCGTTGAATGGGTTTTGAATAACTACAATGCTAATGTCGGTGCCAATAAAAGTAGCGAGACTTAATGCATCAAATAAATGACAACTTGCCGATCCGTGTTGAAGAAGGGGGTCAAGGTTACTAGAAGCCAGCTCAATACTTTGATTGCTTTGCGCATGAGAAATGCTGTGATTAAGGCCAACCCAGTGAGTACCCAACAAGCAAAAAACCAACAATCCAAGAGCAATTGCACTCTGGATACGTTTGTTAAATTTGCTAGAAAAATAGGCCCCCATATCCCAAATCTTACAGGATTTGCCTCGAATGGCGCTGTCGGTGTAGAATATCGATTCCGTCGGAGTGTAGCGCAGCCTGGTAGCGCACCTGCTTTGGGAGCAGGGGGTCCAAGGTTCGAATCCTTGTACTCCGACCACTTTCCCTATTTAGTTCTAGATAGTAAGCTTCAATTCCAGCATTTATCTGCCCATAGCTCAGCTGGATAGAGCAACGCCCTTCTAAGGCGTAGGCCGCACGTTCGAATCGTGCTGGGCAGACCAAAAAATTCTAAATCACCGTTTAAATCTGTTCTCTAATACTCGGTACTCGTGCCTAAGAGTATGTATACCCTATTTGGGGGACCAAAATCATGTCAGGAGTGGGCGGGATACAACGGATTTCGAAAGTTCATTAACTTGATTGATATTGATTGTTTATCTATTTAGTTATTAAGCTTAAGTAATTAATTTTTAAATTTCTCTATTGCTGCAAAGAATGCTTAGTATCACTCATGAATTTTCTTGGGATTTGTCAAAAACCATTCCTACCCAAGACTTTCCGGGGGCACAGCGCCAGCCGGTTATATGAATCATATGATCAGTGCCAGGTTGTAGATACTGCTTTAAGCAAGTTAAGCAAGTTAAGCAAGAGACCCGCTATGGCGGGTTTTTTGCTTTCTATTTTGTGTGCTCGATGAAACAACTTTCATCATTTGACTTACATCAAGGCATATGAATTGGGAGTCTCCCTTTCTTGTGTATTTGCATGCATTGACGTTTGCTGATTACTAAATCTTCAATTGAACTCCATAAATGCTGCACTTGCACAAAATTAATCATGTCGAGCGCATAGCCAAATAAGCTGAATGACTAGGTAGTTCTATTTATATGGCCAAGCCTTGTTTAGAATCAGAAGAGTAGGAAGAGCCTGAAAATTGATTTTTAGTTGAATGACTGAAAGGAAAGTTTTGCAAACGGTTAGCCAAAATCCATCTTATTTTCATAAAGTTGTTGACTGTCAGTGGGCGTGTCCTGCACATACACCAGTACCAGAATACATTCGGCTGATTGCGCAAGGACGCTACGCTGATGCCTACATGATTAATTGGGCATCCAATGTATTTCCGGGCGTGCTTGGCAGAACTTGCGATAGACCATGTGAGCCTGCTTGTCGGCGTGGCAGAGTAGAAGAAAACAACGGCGCAGATCCAGAGCCTGTAGCCATTTGTAGGCTCAAGCGAGTTGCGGCCGATAACAAGGGCGATGTGCAAGCACGCATGCCAGAAATAGCACCCAAAAATGGTAAACGCATTGCGTGTGTCGGTGCTGGACCATCTTCTTTAACCGTTGCGCGAGACCTAGTAACTTTAGGTTATGACATTACTGTTTACGACGGTGAGGTAAAGGCTGGTGGATTTATACGCTCACAGATACCACGCTTTCGTTTACCCGAATCCGTCATCGACGAAGAGACCGACTATATTTTGAACCTTGGCGTTAACTTTAAAAGTGGTCAGCGAGTTGATTCTTTGAAGAGTCTTCTAACTGATGCTTATGACGCTGTCTATATTGGCTCAGGAGCGCCACGAGGAAGAGATTTAGATATTCCAGGCCGCAAAGAGGCAGCCAAAGATATTCATATTGGTATTGATTGGTTAGCATCAGTCTCGTTTGGGCACATTAGCAAAATGGAGGGCAAGGTGATTGTTTTAGGCGGCGGCAATACGGCGATGGATTGTTGTCGTTCTGCTCGTCGCTTAGGAAGCTCTGATGTCAAGGTAATTGTGCGTAGTGGCTTTGAAGAAATGAAAGCCTCTCCTTGGGAGAAAGAAGACGCACAACATGAGGGTATTCCGATTCTGAACTTTCATGTTCCTAAAAGCTTTGAATGCAAGAACGGCAAGCTTGTTGGTATGGATTTTGAAATAGTCAAAGTCGTCTTTGATGAGAAGGGTAATCGCAGTCTCGTGCCATCTGGTCAAGCTGATGTATTCATTGAGTGTGACTCTGTATTACTCGCAGTAGGTCAAGAAAACGCTTTCCCTTGGATTGAAAAAGATATCGATATTCAATTTAATCGTCATGGCTTGCCTGTTCTTGATCAGGAAACATTTCAATCTACCAATGCCAAAGTATTTTTTGGTGGGGATGCTGCTTTTGGGCCTAAAAACATCATTACAGCTGTAGCACAAGGTCATAGCGCTGCCATTTCGATTGATCGCTTTTTGCATGGCGAGAATGTCGCTATTAGGCCACCTCCTAATATCAATCTGGTGTCGCAGAAGATGGGCATTCATGAATGGAGTTATCACAACGATATCTCTAATGATGAACGCCATGTCGTGCCTTGGGCCGCTGCCGAGATCGCACTTTCTAATATACGAGTCGAGGTCGAGCTTGGGTTTGACGCTGCGACTGCTTTTAAAGAAGCTAACCGTTGCTTAAATTGCGATGTACAGACTATTTTTACTCGAGAAATTTGTATTGAATGCGATGCTTGCGTAGATATTTGCCCGATGGACTGTATTACGTTTACAGCAGGAGGTGAGGATGCAGACTTAAGGATGCGCCTTAAGGCCCCGGCATTGAATCTAACTCAGGATTTATATGTTTCTGAGAATCTAAAGTCCGGTAGGGTGATGGCTAAAGATGAAGATGTTTGTTTACATTGCGGTTTGTGCGCAGAGCGCTGCCCAACGGGAGCATGGGATATGCAGAAATTTTTATTCAATACCACTCAGGCGGGATCTCAATGTCGCGATCAGCATATTGGTCTTACAGTTGGTGATGCATCATGAAGTCAATTCAGGCAATCAATGATTTTGTAATTAAGTTTGCAAACGTCAATGGCTCCGGATCAGCCTCAGCTAACGAATTATTTGCTAAAGCGATTTTGCGCATGGGCGTACCAGTGAGCCCGCGCAATATATTTCCGAGCAACATTCAGGGCTTGCCTACTTGGTATGAAGCCAGGGTAAGTGAGAAGGGCTATCTTGGTAGGCGTGGTGGAGTAGACATGATGGTGGCGATGAACCCACAGACATGGGACGCAGATTTAGCTGAAATTGAACCTGGTGGCTATCTTTTCTATGACTCTACTAGACCAATTCCGCAAAACCAATTTCGCACAGACATTAACATTATTGGCGTGCCCTTAACTGAGATTAGCAATGCCGCTTATAGCGATTCACGTCAACGTCAGCTATTCAAAAATATTATTTATGTTGGTGCATTAGCAGTATTACTGGATGTCGATCCCGCCGTTTTTGCAAAACTCTTTGCCGAACAATATAAAGGGAAAGAGGCCTTACTGGAATCTAATATGAATGCATTTAATCTAGGCGCTGACTATGCCAAGAATCATTTGCAAGTTCCTCTAGGGATACGTGTTAAGCGCTCAGATCAGGTTGGTGATCGCATCTTTACCGATGGCAATACAGCGATTGGTTTGGGTTGTGTGTATGGCGGTGCGACTGTTGCAGCTTGGTATCCTATTACCCCATCATCATCTGTGCCAGAAGCATTTGAAAAGTTTTGTAGAAAATTTAGGGTTGATACTAAGACTGGACTGAACCGCTTTGCTATTGTGCAGGCTGAAGATGAGCTTGCATCTATTGGCATGGTTGTTGGGGCTTCTTGGAATGGTGCGAGGGCATTTACAGCAACCTCAGGTCCAGGCATTTCTTTAATGACCGAGTTTATTGGCTTAGCTTATTTTGCCGAAGTGCCTGTCATGATTGTGGATGTACAACGGGGAGGACCTTCTACTGGTATGCCAACTCGGACTCAGCAATCTGACTTAATTGCCTGTGCTTATGCTTCTCACGGCGATACCAAGCATGTGATGCTGTTGCCAGAAGACCCTTATGAGTGTTTCGAGCATGCTGCAATCGCTTTAGACTTAGCAGAACGACTCCAAACCCCTATTTTCTTGATGACTGATTTAGATATCGGTATGAACCAACGGCTTAGCAAACCTTTTGTATGGGATGAAGGGCGCAACTTCGATCGCGGCAAAGTCATGACTGCCCAAGAGCTAGAGGCCGGGAAAGACTTTGGTCGTTATAAGGATGTCGATGGTGATGGCATTCCTTGGCGAACGATTCCGGGAACGCATCCTACCAAGGGCAGCTTCTTTACCCGGGGTACAACGCGTGATCCTTATGCAAAGTATTCTGAGAAGGGGGTTGACTATATTTACAACATGGATAGGCTGCAGCGCAAGTTTGCGACTGCGGCTGCACTAGTACCGCAGCCTATTGTTCATAAATCCTCTAAGCCTAGTAAGTTGGGCGTTATTTATTTTGGTTCTACCAGTCCTGCAATGGAAGAGGCATTAGATGTATTGGCCAAATCTGGAGTTCATTTAGATGCAATGCGCTTACGGGCATTTCCGTTCCCAAACTCAGTAAAAGAGTTTATTGACAGCCATGACATGGTATTTGTAGTGGAGCAAAATCGCGATGCCCAAATGCACACATTACTAGTAAACGAATTGGAATTAAATAATCATTCGTTGTTAAAAGTGCTGCACTACGATGGCACGCCAATTACCGCTCGTTTTATTGTCAAGGAAATTGAGCAACGCCTACTGACGGTGAATATCAAAAAAGACTCATCTACTCGTAAGGAGTTAGCATGACTTATATTAATAAGCCCTCTCTTCATCATCCGACCTTGCATAAGAACAAGGTTGGATATACGCGGCGTGATTATGAAGGTCGAGTTTCCACTCTCTGCGCTGGTTGTGGACATGATTCTATTTCATCAGCGATTGTGCAGGCTTGCTGGGAGATGGATGTGGAGCCGCATCGCGTGGCAAAACTCTCGGGCATTGGTTGTAGTTCTAAAACCCCAGACTATTTTTTAGGTGCTTCGCATGGATTTAATACAGTTCATGGACGTATGCCGTCTGTTCTCACGGGCGCTAATTTAGCTAACCGAGATTTGCTCTATTTAGGTGTATCAGGTGATGGAGACTCTGCCTCCATTGGATTAGGTCAGTTTGCTCACGCTATGCGACGAAATGTTCGTATGGCTTATATTGTTGAAAATAATGGCGTCTATGGCTTAACTAAGGGGCAGTTTTCAGCTACGGCAGACCGCGGCTCTAAGAGTAAAAAAGGAGTGGTTAATAATGACAGCCCACTAGACTTGGTCGGTATGGCCTTGCAGTTGGGTGCCACCTATGTCGCGCGCAGTTTCTCGGGCGATAAAGATCAATTGGTTCCTTTAATTAAGGGCGCCATAGGCCATGGCGGCGCAGCTTTTATAGATGTGATTAGCCCTTGTGTAGCCTTTAATAATCATGGTGGTAGCACGAAGAGTTATGACTATGTACGGCAACATAACGAAGCCGTTAGTCGTATTGACTTTATGCCTATGCATGAAGAGATATTGACTCAATACGCGCCAGGCGAAGTAGTTGAGGTGCAACAGCACGATGGATCTTTCTTACGTCTACGTAAATTACATGAAGACTACAACCCAACTAATCGCTACGCTGCACTAAGTTATATCAACGAGCATCAGGAGCGAGGCGAGGTTGTGACTGGCCTTCTGTATTTGGATCCTTTAGCAACCGATCTTCATCATGCGCTTAATACGTGCTCTGAATCGCTCAATTCATTACATGAGCACCAACTTTGTCCAGGAAAAGATGCTCTTGAGAAAATTAACGCAGGGTTTCGTTAACCATTTTTGTGGGGGCTTAACATGTCAGATCGCACTGTATCCCAATCTATTATTCACCGTAATTTAGTGAGTTTGCCGCCTCATTCGACTGTTTTGGAGGCCGCATGCATTATGACTAAAGCAAATACAGGTTCAGTGTTGATTATGACCACAAGTGGGACCCTCAAAGGCATTCTTACAGAGCGGGATTTGATGACAAGGGTGGTGGCTAAGGAGCTAAAACCAGGGAGCACTAGTGTCTCTGAAGTGATGACACCGAATCCACATTGCATTACTTCTGAGATGACGGTATCTAATGCAGTGCTCATTATGATCGAACGGGGTTTTAGACATCTACCCATTACATCGACAACCGGAAAAATATTAGGCGTATTTTCTGTACGTGATGCTTTGCCTAAAGAGATTGGTGAGGCTTTAAGCCTTGCAGAGTTTTTAGACCAAGCAGGCAGCTCTTTAGCTTGAAAAAGATTTATAGAATCAGTTGAACTGACATGAATCCTTTATTTTAAGGGGAATACAATGCAAGAGAAAAAAGCAAAAAATGAGCCCTATGTTTTACAGGTCGAAGCTGGAAAAACATACTACTGGTGTTCATGTGGCATAAGTAATCAGCAGCCATTATGTGATGGGGCCCACCAATCAACCGACTGCATCCCGCTTGAATATGTAGCCACAAAAAGTGAAAAAATTTACTTTTGCGGCTGTAAGCAATCTGAGAATCCGCCATTATGTGATGGAACTCATACCAAGCTTTAGGTTTCCAAGTGAGGCAAAAAATAATGGGCGCCACCATTCGATCAAGTCCTCAATAATGAAGCCTTTGCTCCGTATAGTGAACTCATCGAGTGTGATGGTGTCATGACCTATGAATGCAATCAGGGCAGAGCCATTCGCTATCACGATCTCCTCAAGAACATAGGTGTAGCTGACCAGTCAGGAAAAGTCGGTTTGAATATCTAAAAACCGTTGCTGAGATTGAGATTCCGACCACTAAGACAGTGAAGTTCGCTGTTGGCAAGGCTTTTAAGGATTATGTTAGTAAGCGCAAGTAATTTAGGCCTTGAGATTTGTTGTTTAAACCAACATTATTGGTATGCTGCATTCAGGCAATACTAGTCTTGGTTCCTATGATAAACCCTAAGCACCCACACTCTAATCATTCTATAGAGAGATATTTCTTAATATAGCCAATCTAATAGTTTGATTTGGATCACAAACTAGTATCCTTCCCTTAATACTTCTTCGAGCTGACTTAACAATTTGTTTAGTCTACCGCCCCAGATTTTGAACACAGTTCTATTCTTGGGGGGCATTGCTCATATTTTTCAAAAATATTCCCTACTCTTATGTTGGCGAGGATATGGATCCTTTAACAGCAAATTTTGATGCGCGTCCAAATTAACAAAGCTTATTAAAAAAAACTAACGATAGTTATCGCATAAATGAATACAAAAATACCACTACAAATCTTAGTTTTTTTAGGTATATTTTTATCGTCAAATATAGTTGTGGCGGATCAAAAGCCAAACGTAGTGATCTTAATGGCCGATGATGTAGGCTGGAATGATTTTGGAGCCTATACAGGCGGAGGGGCAGCTTTAGGTCATCCGACTCCTAATATCGATAAAGTTGCCAAAGAAGGGGCACTTTTTACTAATTGGTATGGGCAGGCAAGTTGTACTGCTGGTCGTGCCTCATTCATGACTGGTCGGATTCCTATACGTACTGCTCTTTCAGTAGTCGTGGTTCCAGGGGATCTGAATGGCTTAAAAAAAGAAACGCCAACGATCGCAGAGTTTTATAAAAAAAATGGCTATAAAACATACTTTTCTGGAAAGTGGCATTTAGGCGATAAACCTGAGATGTATCCCATCGAGCATGGGTTTGATGAAATGAAGAATTTCGCTGCTTACTATCCAGGAGTTTCTTCTTACTCCGATTTATCGCCCAACATGCATCCTTGGTTTCCGAAATATAACGAAGCCTTCTGGAAAGACTACCAAGACACTGTAAATTTATACGAGTGGAGTGGGTCGGCTGGCAAGAAAGCCCGTAAAGAAGGCCTTATTACTTATGATAATTTAGCGGAGTTTGATGTTCGTCAAACTGATTCAGCGGTTGCCTACATTAAAGAGCATGCTAAAGGCGATAAGCCTTTCTTTATGGACGTTAACTTCATGAAGATGCATAACCCTACAAACCCTGCCAAGGCATTTAAAGGTAAAACTCATTTAGGAAATTATTCAGACTCAATATTGGAGTTGGACTCCAATATTGGCCGCATCATGGATATTATTCGGACAGAAGCGCCAAACACTATTGTAATTATCACGTCTGATAATGGAGCGTGGCAAGATGCTTATCCAGATGCAGGAACAACCCCATTTCGAGGGGAGAAAGGGACAGCCTTTGAGGCTGGCTGGCGGGTTCCCGGTATCTTATGGGCTCCTGGGAAAGTGCCGTCTGGTCAAATACTTACTGAAATGATGTCTCACTTAGATATTTGGCCAACGACAGCTTCTTTGGTGGGAATTAATCCACCAAAACGGGGTGAATACAAAGACAATAACGGTAAGCCTATTTACTTTGATGGTATGGATAACAGCCAATATATTACTGGGCAAACTAAACATTCCATTCGTAATGACTGGATCTATATTAGTGGCGAAAGCTTTGGCGGAGTTCGCGCTGATATCGGTGGCGATCCAAATTCCCCAGACCTAAAGATTGCATGGAAGGCGGTTTATACGTCCAAGGATACTTGGCTTGGCCCAGAATTGAATATGGGATTGCCAGCAGTTTATAACTTGACAATGGATCCATTTGAAAAATACGATATGCTATTTAATGGCTCCGTTGCTACTCGCAACCCCACCAGCTCGCCAGGGCGGTTTTCTGGTCAAGATAATGGGTGGACATCCGCATTAACTAGCCCAGTTATTTTAGATTTCAATAAATCTATTATTAAATATCCCAATATGAGACGTGTTCCTGGGGGCGCCTCTAATGACTTGATTCCAAATCTACAAGACCCAGATAATCCTGTGCCTGCTATGGACCCACACAAAGCTCCAAAAATTGGCGCAATGGGTGGATAGCTAGTAAATACCTATTTGGATTTTGACATGCTCTTGGTCAACGCATCCTTAGAGAGAATATATTTTGACAAAAATTTCTGGTAACTAAGCTATCGCGGATTTTCTAAGATTGTCTCTGGTTCAAAAAATGGCTGCAGCAGTTGAATAGGGTGATAGTTAGCTCATTGATAAATGATCGGCTATATCGAATTTTAAATTAATAGGAGTAAACCATGAAGCAAGTGAAATTTTCAATAAAAAATATACTGCTGCCAATATTATTAGCTGGCCTCATTTTTTCTGAAACGGTTCATGCTCAATGGGCATTTGCTGCACGCCATGTTATAGGACGCATCAATCAGATGACTCAGGATGACTCAAATGGGAAACCAGCATTTCAATTTGCAACGGTAATCAT
>CAILON010000095.1 GCA_903835865.1 uncultured beta proteobacterium | reverse complement strand
ATATATCAACTCTCCAGGCGGATCTGTTTCTGCTGGCTTGGCGATTTATGACACGATGCAATTCATTAAGCCGCACGTTAGTACTTTGTGTATGGGCATGGCTGCCAGCATGGGTGCATTTTTGTTGTGCGCAGGGGAAAAAGGTAAGCGTTATGCCTTGCCAAACTCTCGCGTCATGATTCATCAGCCTTTGGGTGGTGCACGTGGTCAGGCGTCGGATATCGAAATTCAAGCCCGTGAGATTTTATATTTGCGTGAACGCCTTAATAAAATCTTGGCAGATCGCACTGGACAATCGATTGAAACGATTGCTAAAGATACTGATCGCGATAATTTTATGTCAGCCGATCAAGCGCGTGAATATGGCTTGATTGATAAAGTCATTGATAAGCGTCCTTAATTAGCCCAGACGAACTATAGGTAAGCCACTTGAGCGAGAACAATTTAACTAACTCAACAGACAAAGTTCTGTATTGCTCATTTTGCGGCAAGAGCCAGCATGAAGTAAAAAAGCTCATTGCCGGCCCATCTGTATTCATTTGCGATGAGTGTATTGATCTTTGCACGGATATCATTCAGGAAGAGATCGCCAAGCTTCCAAAGGAAGAGGGCGATGATTCTCTGCCAACTCCACATCAGATTCGTGAAAATCTTGATCAGTATGTTATTGGACAAGATCATGCCAAAAAGACACTTGCTGTCGCGGTTTACAACCATTACAAGCGTTTACAGTATCTACCTAAGCCAAAAAAAGAAAAGTTGGATAAGGACGGTAAACCCGCAGAGGCAGCAGATAAAAAAGAATCCAAATTACCGGCAAAAGCCATGGTTGATGGTGTCGAGTTAGCCAAGAGCAATATTTTGCTAATTGGGCCAACAGGCTCAGGTAAAACTTTATTGGCTCAAACTTTGGCTCGCATGCTAGATGTGCCCTTTGTAATGGCTGATGCCACTACCTTAACTGAAGCTGGTTATGTTGGTGAGGATGTAGAAAATATTATTCAAAAGCTATTACAGGCGTGTGATTACAACATTGAAAAAGCGCAGCGTGGAATAGTTTATATCGATGAAATCGATAAAATTTCTAGAAAATCTGATAACCCTTCAATTACTCGTGATGTTTCAGGTGAAGGTGTTCAGCAAGCCCTCTTGAAATTGGTTGAAGGTACTATGGCTTCCGTACCACCACAAGGCGGGCGCAAGCATCCCAATCAGGACTTCTTACAGGTTGACACTACTAATATCCTGTTTATTTGTGGCGGCGCTTTTGATGGCTTAGAAAAAGTTATTCAGCAGCGCACAGCAAAAACCGGGATTGGTTTCAATGCCACTGTTCCGGGCAAGGATGATAGAGGGGTAAGCGACCTTTTGATTGAGGTTGAGCCAGAAGATCTTATTAAATTTGGTTTAATTCCCGAGTTGATCGGTCGTTTGCCAGTGGTGGCAACACTTTTACAGCTCGATGAGACTGCTTTGATTCAAATTCTCACTGAGCCGAAAAATGCGCTTGTGAAGCAATATCAAGCATTGCTGACTATGGAGGGTGCGGAGTTAGAGGTTCGTCCAGCAGCTTTAGCGGCTATCGCTAAAAGGGCCATCGCGCGCAAAACAGGGGCACGGGGGCTCCGATCCATTCTTGAAGGCTCACTCACGGATGTGATGTATGACCTGCCGTCATTAAAAAATGTACAAAAAGTAGTGATTGATGAATCCAGTATTGCTGATGGTGGCAAGCCTTTGCTTGTGTATAAGCAAGTAGCTGAGTCAGATTTACCAAAAAAAGCCTAATTTATAAGGGTTTTCTCTCTTTTTTGGGCATAAATGCCCATTTTTTGCACTTTTCCCCCTTGTTTTTTCCAAAGGTCTACCCATATAGGTAGTATGCTACTCATGAATAATGTCTCCATTTAGTGGTTCTGCCACTTTTGAAGGCTCATGAGGATTGATTACTTTGGAGGATTTGCCCTATGCCTGGCCACTTATTACTACCCTCTGAACCCATTCAACTACCTTTGCTCCCGCTAAGGGATGTAGTTGTCTTTCCCCACATGGTGATCCCTTTGTTTGTGGGACGCCCAAAATCTATCAAAGCTTTAGAAGCGGCCATGGAAACGGGCAAAAATGTCCTTTTGGTCGCCCAAAAGGCAGCGGCCAAGGATGAGCCTGAAATAGAGGATCTTTACGAAGTTGGCTGCATTGCAAACATCCTTCAGATGCTTAAACTTCCAGACGGTACGGTCAAAGTATTGGTGGAAGGCGTGCAGCGCGCTGAAGT
>CAILON010000094.1 GCA_903835865.1 uncultured beta proteobacterium | reverse complement strand
CCCCGAACACAATATCTTGGGTACCAATAATAGTTACCGCATCAGCCAACATATGGCCACGTGACATTTCATCCATTGCGGATAAATGCACAAATCCGGGAGCGCGAATCTTCATACGGTATGGCTTGTTAGCACCATCAGAAATCAAGTAGATGCCGAACTCACCCTTTGGATGCTCAACAGCGGAATAGGCTTCACCATCAGGAACATGCATCCCTTCTGTAAAGAGTTTGAAATGGTGAATCAACTCTTCCATATTGGTTTTCATATCCACGCGCTTCGGGGGAGCAACCTTATGGTTATCACTCATCACAGGTCCTGAGTTTGCTTTAAGCCAAGCCACGCATTGCTTAATGATGCGATTAGATTGACGCATCTCTTCCATGCGCACTAAATAACGATCGTAAGAATCGCCATTGACGCCCACTGGAATATCAAAGTCAAGACGGTCATACACTTCATATGGTTGCTTCTTGCGTAAGTCCCATTCAATTCCAGAGCCACGTAGCATTGGTCCAGTAAAGCCCAACTGCAAAGCTCGCTCAGGAGTCACGATGCCGATATTGACCAAACGTTGCTTCCAAATACGGTTATCCGTTAAAAGGTTGCAATACTCATCAACGTTTGCATCAAAGCCATTGGTAAATTGATCAATAAAGTCGAGTAATGTGC
Organism: uncultured beta proteobacterium; assembly: GCA_903835865.1. GTDB lineage: Bacteria > Pseudomonadota > Gammaproteobacteria > Burkholderiales > Burkholderiaceae > Polynucleobacter. Next base: position 2,160 of record CAILON010000094.1, on the reverse strand, counting down.
CGCTGCGATTTTCATTGAGACGCTTAATAGCGGCTCCACTACGTATCTTGGAGTTGCTGTACTGAGCCATCTGGTCTGGCAAATCACGATATACGCCGCCAGGACGATAGTAGGCAGCATGCATACGGGCACCGGATACTGCTTCATACATATCAAAGATGTCTTCACGATCGCGGAATGCATATAGGAACACCGCCATTGCACCAACGTCCAAACCGTGACAACCGATCCAGAGAAGATGATTCAACAAACGGGTTAACTCGTCGTACATTACGCGGATGTATTGAGCACGCAATGGAACATCAACTTGCAATAACTTTTCAATTGCCATTACATAGGCATGCTCATTGGACATCATGGATACATAGTCCAAGCGATCCATATAAGGAACGTTCTGAATCCAAGTACGGGTTTCAGCTAATTTTTCAGTAGCACGATGCAATAACCCAATATGTGGGTCAGCACGTTGAATTACTTCACCATCAAGCTCAAGCACTAAACGTAATACGCCATGTGCCGCAGGATGCTGAGGGCCGAAATTAAGGGTGTAATTTTTAATTTGTGCCATGACTTAAACCGGACCTCCGTACTGTTCTTCGCGAACGATACGTGGAGTAATCTCACGCGCCTCAATTGTCACAGGCTGATAAACAACTCGCTTTAATTCAGGGTCATAGCGCATTTCTACATTGCCACTAATCGGGAAATCTTTTCTAAATGGATGACCGATAAATCCGTAATCCGTCAAGAGGCGACGCAAGTCTTCATGGCCATCAAATATGATGCCGTAAAGATCAAATGCCTCACGCTCAAACCAGTTGGCCGAACTCCAGACAGGGGTAATTGAGGCGACTAATGGATAGCTATCATCCGGTGCGAATACACGAACACGTAAACGCCAGTTATGGGCTAAAGATAGCAAATGGCTTACAACACCAAATCGTTGACCACCCCAAGCGCCATCGCGGAAATCTTGATAATCTACGCCGCACAAATCAATCAATTGCTCAAACGCAAGAGAGGGATCATCGCGAAGCAACATAGCCGACTCAAAATAAGTATCAGCATTAACAACTACAGTAACTTCACCTAAGGCAATTTCAATAGACTGAGCGCGCCCACCTAGAACTTTTTCCAAATTGGCGGTTAATTGAACTAAACGATCTGACATTGATTAAGCCTTCCGTGCAATCGTGCTGGTGCGTGCGATCTTAGATTGCAACTGAATAATTCCATAGATCAACGCTTCTGCAGTTGGCGGGCAGCCAGGAACATAAATATCCACTGGGACGATGCGGTCGCAACCGCGTACTACTGAATAAGAGTTATGGTAGTAACCGCCACCATTGGCACAAGAACCCATGGAAATAACCCAACGTGGTTCTGGCATTTGATCGTAAACCTTACGTAAAGCTGGGGCCATTTTGTTACATAAGGTACCAGCAACAATCATCAGGTCAGACTGACGTGGAGATGGGCGGAACACGACGCCAAAGCGATCTAAGTCATAGCGGGAAGCGCCCGCATGCATCATCTCTACCGCACAGCAGGCCAACCCAAAAGTCATGGGCCATAAGGAACCATTACGGGTCCAGTTAATCAACTGATCTGCTGTAGTGGTTACAAATCCTTCTTTAAGAACGCCTTCTAATGCCATATCGATCACTCCCAGTCGAGGGCGCCCTTTTTCCAGATATACACAAATCCCACGATGAATTCCAAAAGGAAAATCACCATGGAGGCGTAGCCAAGCCATCCAATATCACGTAACGCTACACCCCATGGGAATAGGAATGCAGTTTCTAGATCAAACAGAATGAAAAGAATAGCAATTAGGTAGTAGCGCACATCAAACTTCATACGCGCATCTTCAAACGCTTCAAAACCACACTCATAGGGCGACAGTTTTTCTGCATCAGGCTTTGAAGGAGCTAGAATTTTTCCGAGGAACATAGGGACTAAACCAACCCCAATACCTACGAGGATAAAAAGCAGAACAGGAAAGTAATTAGCGAGATTCAAAATGGTCCTGAGTCGTTCGTCTGGTAAATCTTAAAAGCAGTAAGTTGTTAATTATTCCACTACATACCACATTGATTTAGAGCAAAAACCCCTACAAATTCTTTACTTTGGTGCCGACGGCGAGACTCGAACTCAGAT
>CAILON010000093.1 GCA_903835865.1 uncultured beta proteobacterium | reverse complement strand
GGCGCTAAGTTCACCTACATCCCGTTCAAAGGGGGTGGCGATGTGGCTGTGCAGCTCGTTGGTAATCACATCGATTCTTCTGTAAACAACCCAATCGAAGCGGTTGCTCAATGGCGTGCTAACAAGTTGCGTGCGCTCTGCGTATTTGACGACACTCGTATGCCTTACAAAGAAAAGATTACTGATACCCAGTCTTGGTATGACGTTCCAACCTGTAAAGAAGTAGGTGTTCCAACTGACTACGTCATGTTGCGCGGTATCTTTATGGCACCAGGCGTTTCACAAGAGCAAGTAGACTTCTATATTGAATTGTTCAAGAAAGTACGTGCTACACCTGAATGGAAAAAGTTCATGGCTGATGGCGCATTCAATCAAACCTTTATGACCGGCAAAGAATTTAATAACTGGTTAACTTTGAATGAAGCGCTTCACAAGCAACTGATGTCTGAAGCAGGATTCTTGGCTAAGTAATGAGTCAGAAATGAAGTAGGGCCTCCATTAGGAGGTCCTCTTTTTTTAAGTAAATGTATTAACCACCTTTTATTAATGAATAAAGCAAATGTCTGAAAATACAAATAATTCAAATCAAGATTCCGTTATCAGCGTTAGGGCGATGGATATCATCACCTCATGCCTCTTTTTGGTTCTGGGTATAGTGGTGATGACTGGCAGTCTGAAGTTGGGTGCTAGCTGGGGCAGCGATGGTCCTGAAGCGGGCTACTTCCCTTTCTACATTAGCTTGATCTTCATGCTTTCCAGTACCGTCACTTTGTATCAAGCGGCGATTGTGGAGAAGAATCAGGCGCCCGTCTCTTTTGTGAATAAAGAATCCTTCAAGCAAGTAATGGCCGTGTTGTTGCCGGCTATTGTATTTGTGCTTGGCGTTCAATTAATTGGCATCTATGTTTCATCAGTGATTTATATCGCCATCTTCATGGTCTGGCTTGGTAAATATCCAATTTGGAAGGCGATTGCCGTAGCTCTTGGCGTAAGCATCGCTCTCTATCTGATGTTTGAGTTCTGGTTCCAAGTTCCATTGCCACACGGCGCATGGTTTAACCCGCTCGAGTTTGTTGGCGTGAACTAAAAATATAACTATTAAAAAGATTAGAAAAGAAGGAGTACAAGTTGGAAGAAATTAGCGCTCTATTCGGCGGCTTTGCCGTTGCGATGACACCCTTTAACTTATTGTTGATGTTAGTTGGTGTAACGCTTGGTGTGATCATCGGAGTTCTCCCTGGTTTGGGTGGCGCAAACGGAATTGCGATTCTCTTGCCATTGACCTTCACGATGCCGCCAACCTCGGCCATCATCATGCTCTCTTGTATTTACTGGGGCGCTCTATTTGGTGGGGCGATTACATCAGTCCTCTTTAATATTCCTGGCGAGCCATGGTCTGTAGCGACAACCTTTGACGGTTATCCAATGGCCCGTAATGGTAAGGCTGGCGAGGCATTGACTGCTGCATTTACATCCTCTTTCGTAGGAGCATTTTTTGCGATCGTGATGATTACTTTCTTAGCGCCTTTGGTCGCTAAGTTTGCATTGCAGTTTGGTCCACCGGAATTCTTCTCAGTCTATCTGCTGACCTTCTGTAGTTTTGTGGGTATGAATAAGGGATCGCCATTTAAAACCATCTCCGCCATGATGCTAGGCTTTGCTTTGGCTACTGTGGGTATGGATACTGTGACAGGTCAATTGCGTTTAACTTTTGGTAACCCAGAGTTGATGCGTGGTTTTGACTTCTTGATCGCTGTGATCGGTCTGTTTGGTATCGGTGAGATTTTGCTGTCGATGGAAGAAGGTCTTGCGTTCCATGGCGCGGCTGCAAAGATTCGTCGCCAAGTGGTTTTGGAGACTTGGGCGAAGTTACCGAAGTATTGGGCTACATCATTACGCAGCTGCTTGATTGGTTGCTGGATGGGTATCACTCCAGGCGGTGCCACCCCAGCGTCTTTCATGTCCTACGGTGTTGCTAAGCGCGTTTCTAAGAATGGTGAGAACTTTGGTAAAGGCGAGATAGAGGGCATTATTGCTCCAGAAACTGCAGCTCATGCCGCAGGTACTGCTGCGTTATTGCCAATGCTTTCTTTAGGTATCCCAGGATCACCAACAGCAGCGGTATTGCTCGGTGGTTTATTAATCTGGGGTTTACAACCAGGACCATTGCTCTTCGTTGAGAAACCTGACTTCGTTTGGGGCTTGATTGCGAGTATGTACTTGGGTAACTTGGCGGGCTTATTTGTAGTCTTAACTTGCGTGCCACTGTTTGCTTCTATTTTAAGAATTCCGTTCTCCATCATTGCACCAGTCATTATTGTGATTTGTGCGGTTGGTGCCTATACCGTCCATAACGCAACCTTTGATGTATGGTTGATGCTTGGTTTTGGCGTGCTCGGCTACGTCTTTAAGAAGCTGGACTACCCAATGGCGCCGATGGTCTTGGCATTAGTCTTGGGTGATCGTGCAGAAGACTCCTTCCGTCAGTCAATGTTGATCTCTCAAGGTAGCTTGGATGTGTTCTTCTCAAACTATTTAGTAGCTGGCATTACTACAGTTGCTTTGTTATTGCTCTTCTGGCCTGTCATTGGCAAAGTGATTGGTAAGAAAAAGGCAGTAGCATAATTAGTCTGGTCTGGTCAAAAGCCAGTTTGGCATAGCAAAAAGGGGCGTAAGCCCCTTTTTCTATTGCTACATCAGAAATCCGATAAAATTCCCTCATCATGAATTTCCACAAAAACCGCCTCATTCATTGGATTGCTGCTTTAGCAATCGCCATGAGTGCGCTTGCGCCAGCAATGACTCAAGCGGTATCGCTAGCTCAGGGTGGCCATGGTTTTGCCAT
>CAILON010000092.1 GCA_903835865.1 uncultured beta proteobacterium | reverse complement strand
TCCTTGAGCGCACCTTCAACATCAGACTTTTTCTCAATAAGCATGCCAACGTGACCATAAGCTTCAGCCAACTTCACGAAGTCAGGCAATGAATCCATGTAGGAGCTGGAGTACCGTTTGTTATAGGTTAACTCCTGCCATTGACGAACCATACCTAAGTAACGGTTATTCAAAGAAACAATTTTGACCGGAGTGTTGTATTGCTTACAGGTAGAGAGCTCTTGAATACACATCTGGATTGAGCCTTCGCCAGTAATAGCAAATACATCCTTATCCGGAAATGCCTTCTTAATGCCCATGGCATATGGCAAGCCAACGCCCATGGTGCCTAATCCACCAGAATTAATCCAACGACGTGGCTGATCAAACTTATAGAACTGAGCTGCCCACATTTGATGCTGACCTACGTCAGACGTAATAAAGGCATCACCACCCGTGAGCTCCCACAATTTTTGAATAACGTACTGAGGCTTCACAATTTGTGAGGCTTCGTCGTACTTCAAGCAATCTTTTTTGCGCCATTCATTAATCTGCTCCCACCACGCGGCAACTTTCTCTCCGTTTTTGCGTGGGCCAGCAGCTTTGAGTTGCGTAGTCATGTCCTGCAACACTTCTTTGAGGTTGCCAACAATCGGAACATCAACCTTCACACGCTTAGAAATAACGGAAGGATCAATATCGATATGAATGATTTTGCGTGGATGACTTGCAAAGTGGGCGGTATTGCCGATCACGCGATCATCAAAGCGCGCACCGATTGCAATCAACACATCGCTGTGTTGCATCGCCATATTCGCTTCGTAAGTTCCATGCATACCAAGCATGCCCAAGAACTGAGGACTGGTTCCCGGAAATCCACCCAAGCCCATCAAGGTATTGGTAACGGGATAGCCCAACAAGTCCGCGAACTCTTTTAGTTCAGGTGCAGCGTCGGCAAGAATGATGCCACCACCGGTATAGATATATGGACGCTCTGCCTCTTGCAACAAGGCTACCGCTTTGCGGATTTGTCCGCTATGACCCTTCACTACCGGGTTATAGGAGCGCATCTCCAAAGTTTCTGGATAAACAAAAGGACCTTTAGCAGCAGATACGTCCTTAGGAATATCAATCAAAACTGGGCCTGGACGTCCTGTCTGTGCAATGTGGAAAGCCTTTTTTAAAACCAAAGGCAAATCTTTAACATCCTTCACAAGGAAGTTATGTTTAACAACAGGCCGCGTAATACCAACAGTGTCAGCTTCTTGAAAAGCATCTTCACCAATAGCATATGTAGGCACGTTACCGCTGATGATCACCAAAGGGATCGAGTCGGTATAAGCCGTAGCAATACCGGTAACGGCATTGGTTACACCTGGGCCTGATGTCACTAATGCAACGCCAACCTTACCGGTTGCACGCGCATAGCCATCTGCCGCATGAACAGCTGCCTGCTCATGGCGAACAAGGATATGTTCAAACTTATCTTGTTTAAAAATTTCATCGTAGATAAAGAGCACTGAACCGCCTGGGTAACCCCAAACGAATTCAACCCCCTCTTTGTGCAATGCATGCACAAGCATTTCTGCACCAATCATTTCTGGTGGAGCTGCTACGGAATTAGGATTGGTTGTGTCTTTGTTAGCTTTAGTGGCTAAAAATTCGGCGCTGCTAGTATTCATTTTCTTTCTTCCTTTGCAATTTTCGGCAAAAAATTGTTTAGTCTGTTCTATCCCTTGCTTATGGCCCGAGTTCGAACGGCGCTGCTACCGGAAAAAACCACTTCTTGAATGAGATTCTAGGTAGTAAGC
>CAILON010000091.1 GCA_903835865.1 uncultured beta proteobacterium | reverse complement strand
TACTATCCATTACAAAAAGATTTATTCCTTGGAAATCCATTTGCAATCGAAGCTGGAAAGATCCAGATTCCGCAAGGACCAGGTTGGGGCGTAGAGATTAACCCCGCTTGGTTAGCTAATGCCAAATATCAACTTTCAGAGATTTAGAGGTTATTAGTTTTTCTGATCATCCGCTGATAAAACTTTCCGGGTTGGCGGCTGCTTGGTTGCGGTCCTCCCATTTCGACAAAACCCAATTTTTCATACGCAGCAATTGCAGAATCATTATCGGTCCAGACTCCTAGACCCTGAACCTGCCATCCCCGCTCAATTGCGTGGCGATCCACATAGTTAAACATCGTGCGCATTAATCCAACACCACGAAAGTTAGGGTCAGTCCAACATCCACCAATCCAGCACGTTGATCCAAAATCTCCTACAAGGATTTCTATACTCATCACTCCAGAATCCTGACCATCGACGGATGCAACTACGAATGAAAGCTTGGCAAATTCATTTCGCCATTGCATCTCATCAAAAAGCATCTCCTTTTCATATGTGCCACCAAATGCATGCGGGCTATCGAGCAATGACCGAAGTCGAATATCGCGAACTCTTTCCCAATCATCGGCAAATAGTTCAACACAGGTAATGGCATGTGGCACTGGGCAATTATGCATCACTTCACGCAAGATAGACTGTAGAAATGTTGGTTAATTGGACACAGGCAGTTGTTAAACATCGCCGATCCATTTTGGCAACGTGGTTGATCCTGATAGTTGTTGGACTGTTCGCAGCGTCAAATCTCAATCAATATTTGACTACCTCGCTTGAAGTTCCTGGAAGCCAATCGGAAAAAGCGAATTCCCTTCTTGCAAAGAATTTTGATGAAAATACCGAAGGTACCTTTACGGTAATTTATAAATACACAAATGCCAGTGATGCCCAGATGTTAAAAATCAAATTAGGTTTGGAAAATGCTGCTAAAGCTATACCGACCGCTCGGATTGATGCACAGAAGGCTTTGATTGGAACGCTATACACAAATATCACAACCTCTTTTTCTCTAGTTAAGGCAGCGCCTTATACGGATATCCTTAGAGCGGAGTTGGTCAAACAAGGCCTTACCGGCGCATTTGTAACTGGTCCCCCAGCAATTGAAAAAGATGTGACTCCCGTTCTTGAACGAGATCTTCGGCGTGGACAAGTTGTGACTGTTGTCATTGCTTTATTGCTTCTATTGCTTCTTCTTGGTTCAACATGGGCAATCTTTATTCCACTTATATTTGCAACTGCCTCTGTCTCACTTTCTATGGCAATCATCTATCTACTTGCCCAAAAATTCTTAATGGTTCTCTATATTCCAAATATCGTAGAACTCATTGGCCTTGGTTTAGCTATCGATTACTCGCTTCTCATGCTTCATCGCTTCCGTAGAGAGCTAGCAATTGGTGACAATGAATCGCTTGCTTTGAAACGAACAATGCAAACAGCTGGTCGAACCGTAGTTATCTCAGGGCTAACTGTTTCAATTGCACTATCTACCCTTTTATTAGTCCCAATTCCCTTTGTTAGATCATTAGGGGCAGCTGGCATTTTTGTACCTCTTGTAAGTGTGTTCGCTGCTCTTACCTTGCAGCCAGTACTTCTTTTTCTACTGGGTCGCCGAGTTTTTAGTGATGGCTATCAGGGGATTATGGGTAAAAAAGAGCCTTTGAATGGCGCTTGGGCTGGCCTTGCGCGCTGGGTAATTCCACGCGCAAAAACCGTTTTTGCATCCTCATTAATCCTGCTCATCCTTGCGGCTTCTCTTGTTTTTAAATTGGAAGTTACGCCAAGTTCGCTCACAGCGATTCCTGCCAATTTGGAATCTGGCAAAGTAATAACTGAGATAACTAAAAAGGTTGGTCCAGGTTTAATTACTCCAAATGAGATAGTGATTGATTTTGGATCTCCTCAAAGCTCTGTTACTACTCAAATCGATAATGCCCGCTTCGCTCTAGCATCAACCATCTCGACGATACCGCAGGTATTTATGGTGGCTTCCGGTAAAGAGTCGGCCTATGTTGACCCAACAGGCCAATACATGCGCATGTATGTCATTGGTAAAGATGCCATTGGTGATGCAAAGACTCATACCTTAGTTAAGAAAATACGTGCCATAGTTGCAGATGTAAAGGGTTTCCCGGCTGGTACAAGAATTTATCTCGGTGGCTCCCCCGCACAAGGCGTGGATTTAATT
>CAILON010000090.1 GCA_903835865.1 uncultured beta proteobacterium | reverse complement strand
GATTTACTGTACTCAGCCTTAGTTTTTTCAATCAATAACAATAACTCTTCTTGCTTGGCTGTCCGGTATCCACCGGTATAGAGAGGGATAGAGAGCTGCAATCCCACGAGATAATTATTGGTTGCTGTATTACTAGCAGGGCCAAAATTGCCAGACCCACTCAAGTTATCTTTCGTAGATTGGGCTACTGCATCTAGCCTTGGAGAAGTGATAGCGCCATACTTTTCAGCCTCTTCTTTTGCCACCTTTTCTTGGATAGAAAGGATTTGTAGTTGAATATTCTGAGACTTTAGCTTTGCTAAATAGGTTTCAATGCCTGGAAGTGTAAGTTGGCTCGTATTTAAGCTTATTTTTAATTTATCAACATTCACAGCACTCCCAAATAAATCTTGTAGAGCAAGTTTTTTGATTGTCAGATTGGTGTCAGCATCTAAGGCCCTTACTTTTACGGTATCCAATCTTTCATTGGCTTCCTGCATATCAGTTTGACTGGCATCACCAAGTTTGAAGCGCTTTTCAATTTGTTGGCGGGTATTGTTAATTGCTGCTTCTTGCTTTTTGACCAATCTGACCGCTTCTTCAGCGCTTAGCACATCGAAATAACGTTCCGCGACCAGTAAAATTAGATTTTGGTTGGCTACATGAGCGCCGAGAGAAGAAGCGTCTGCTGAAAGATTCAGTTGCCTACTTTGGGCAAGGCGTTCACGGTTATATATTGATTGTGTAGCGCCGACGGTATACCGGTTCACAAAACCATTATTGACTGAGGTATTGAAATTAGCGCCATTAAACGTCCCCATTCCTGGAGCATAAAATTGCGCCCCCGTAGTGGTGGTGTTGTAACTCATGCTGCCAGTCAGGGCAGTTAAACTAATGCTCGGAAGCCATAATGAAGTTCCCTGGTCGCGTCTTTTTTCGCCAGCCATCTGTTCATAGCGACTAGCAATGAATTCTGGATCTCTGTTCTGAGCTTCTCGCCAAACATCCATGAGACTTGTTGCCATTACAGGATTGGTCGATATAGCAAGCAGAGCCATCATAGCTGCCGCCAAAAGTTTTAAATATAGAGGTTTCATTGTGGACCTTAGAATTTATGCGTCAGCTTTGAGGCCTAATTTACGAACAATACTTTCCATCAGGCACCATTGAGTCAAGCCACTTTGTAAGATATTGGCGCCAACAAAGGCTGTGAATGCTAAAAACCATTCATTCACAAACCATGGGCTTGAAGGTGCTCCAAACGCTACTGAGATGAGAATGAAAGCGCCCGCTATGACGCGTACTACTTGCCAAGATGTCATGATGAATTCCTTCAATAAATTAATGGGTTGATTGGAGAATTTTGTCTACTCGATTTGAATAGGCTGAATAGTAGAGTAGGGGAATCACGACTAACGTCAGAGCAGTCGAAACCAGAATTCCAAAAATTAAGGAGATTGCAAGGCCATTGAAAATGGGATCATCCAATATAAAGAATGCACCTAACATTGCAGCTAATCCTGTTAACGCAATAGGCTGCGCTCTAGTGATGGCTGCATCGACTACAGCATCTTTAAATGCAATACCTTCGCGAACCTGGAGGTTAATAAAGTCCACAAGCAATATTGAGTTACGAACAATGATTCCTGCCAGCGCAATCATGCCAATCATGGATGTTGCAGTGAATTGCGCACCTAACAAAGCATGCCCAGGCATGACTCCAATAATGGTGAGGGGAATAGGCGCCATGATGACGAGTGGTGTGAGATAGGAGCCAAAGTGCGCTACAACCAAAAGGTAAATTAGTATTAACCCAACAGCATAGGCAGCGCCCATATCCCGGAAGGTTTCATAGGTAACCTGCCACTCACCATCCCATTTGATTGCGTAATGTTGGTAGGGATCAGTTGGAGCGGCCGTAAAGAATTCTTCCACTTCTTTACCCTGCGGATCTTTGATTTCCTTGGTTAGGGATCTAGCTTTAAATAATCCATATAAAGGACTATCAATTTTCCCTGCAGTATCTCCAATAACATAACTCACCGGTAAGAGATCCTTGCGATAGATAGTCTGCTCACGCTCAGCATCTACGATAGAAACTAATTGGCTTAGGGGTATAGCCTCCCGCTGTGAGTTTCTGACGGTTAACTTCAGCAGTTCATTTAATGAGTCCTGCTTATTCTCGGGGAGGCGGATCTCCGTAGGTGCTGGGTATTTAGACTCATCATGTATATAGGCGACATTTTCTCCGGCAAGACCAGCTCTTAAGGTTGTGACAATCGCTTGCTGAGAAATACCCATCAAACTTGCCTTACGACGATCAACTACCAAAAACTGTTTTGGTGATTTTGCAATGCTGCTGTCATCAATGTCGACAACACCCTCTATTTTCTCTAGTGCAGACCGAACGGACTTGCTCACGCTGAGCCGGCCTTCTGGAGTGGGGCCGTAGATTTCAGCGACGATCGGTGAAAGCACTGGAGGTCCTGGAGGCACCTCTACCACTTTGACGTTAGCATGATATTTTTTGCTAATCTCTTGCAGTGCTGGTCGAATACGGCTTGCTATGAGGTGGCTTTGATCAGAGCGGTGATGCTTATCGACTAAGTTGACCTGAATATCGCCTAGAGCTGGACCTTGCCTAAAGTAGTACTGTCGCACCAAGCCGTTAAAGTTAATTGGGGCGGAAGTACCGGCATATATCTGATAGCTGCTCACTTCAGGCAATTTTGCAAGGGCGACACCCATCTCCCTTAAAACATCTGAGGTCTTTTCAATCCTCGTGTTTGGAGGCATGTCCAAGATCACTTGAAATTCTGATTTGTTATCAAAAGGTAACATTTTCAATACCACTAAACCTGTCATTGGCAATGCGAGTGAAATTAAAATGGCGCCAACTACTCCGCCTGCGAGCAGCTTCCGGTTTCTTTTGCCAGATTGATCGCTCAGAAGAGGTTCAAATATTTTTTTAAATTTTGGGCTAATCCACTGAGCAAGATTAAAGTGCAGCTTTTGAGCATCTGAATGGCTGACTAACCAAATTCTTGCCATCCAGGGGGTAATCATGAAAGCGATTGCAAGCGATAGCATCATGCCCATGCTGGAGTTAATGGGGATGGGGCTCATATAAGGTCCCATCAGACCACTGATGAAAGCCATAGGGAGAAGGGCGGCAATGACAGTTAAGGTGGCCAGAATGGTCGGTCCGCCTACCTCATCTACAGCACCAGGAATAATTTCTTTTAAGCTTTTATTGGGGAAAAGTAACTGATGTCGATGAATATTTTCAACAACCACAATCGCATCATCCACCAAGATGCCAATAGAAAAGATAAGGGCAAAAAGGGAAACGCGATTAATCGTAAATCCCCAGGCCCAAGAGGCGAACAGAGTTGCAGCTAAGGTAAGGACAACTGCTGAGCCAACGATCATGGCCTCTCTACGCCCTAGCGCAAAGAAAATCAGAGCGACTACTGACAATGTCGCAAAAATCAACTTCTGAATAAGCTTAGTGGCTTTTTCATTAGCTGTTTCGCCGTAGTTGCGTGAGACTGCTATCTCTATTTCTTTGGGTATTAAAGTGGCCTTAAGGGATTGCACTTGATTGAGTACTTGATTTGAAACATCAACTGCATTCTCACCAGGTTTCTTGGTAACTGAAATCGAGACGGCTGGATGATCTGCAGAACCTTTTTCAGTAGTATCTGTATGCCAAACTAAGCGGCGATTTTGCATTGGCCCCTCAATGACTGCTGCCACATCCTTGATGTAAACGGGGTTGCCTTGGCGAACGCCTAGGGCGATGCTCTCAACATCTTTTAAGTTTTTCAGGAAAGGACCAGTTTCAATGGCAATGGCTCCTTGTTGTGTAAGCAGATCGCCGACTGGCATACCTAGGTTGGCAGTTTCTAGCGCCAATCGTAGTTCAGGAATGGTCACGCCTTTGAGAGCCATTTTTTCAGAACTGACCTCGATCCGGATAGCTCGTTTTGGCCCGCCAATGGTACTAACTTCACGAGTTCCTTTGATACGTTTCAAATCCACTTCTATTTGGTTGGCAACTTTTTCTAAATCGTAGGAAGTAACTGACGGATTTTTCGAAAATAGCGTCAGAGACAGTATTGGTACATCATCAATTCCCTTTGGCTTAATAATGGCTGGCATCACGCCTAGACCCTTAGGTAACCAATCGGAGTTAGCTGCTACCGTGTCATGCAGTCTTACTAGCGCCTCGGTTCTGGGTACGCCGACCTTAAACTGCACTGTAATTACAGAAAGGCCTGTTTGAGACATCGACATAACATGTTCGATGCCTGCAATTTGAGACAACACTTGCTCTGCTGGAATCGAGACCATTTCCTCTACGTTCTTAGCGCTCGCACCAGGAAACGGGATGATGACATTAGCCATCGTTACGTTAATTTGAGGTTCTTCTTCGCGTGGGGTAACGATGATGGCAAATAAACCTAGAAGCAAGGCAAGGATAGCTATCAGTGGCGTAATTTGCGCCCCTTGAAAAAATGCTGCTATTCGGCCTGAAATCCCTAGTTTTTTATCCATGTCCTTATACCTAGCTAGTTACTTTATTTAATAATATTATATAATAATGTAAAATGATTGCTGCGCAAGAGTTTATTTTTAATAAATGTAAGAGGCCTGATATGGTTGTGAGCATGAATCTGGGCAGGATGTAGGAATCAGCAAGTGAAGCATGCAGACTGCTTAAAACGCTAGGAAATAGCGACAGATTGCTATTGCTGTGCAATATTAGCCAAGGTGAAAAGTGTGTGGGTGAGCTATGAAAAATACTGTTGATAGCCAATTCATAAAATTTAATACCTTTAACCAGTGTCAGAAAATGCACTTTGTGGTTCAGTATGGAGTAAACCTGACGAGGCATCTTGATGTAGATCACGGATACTCAAGGAGATAAGGAATATCTTTAAACTAGCGCTCAAATGCATCCAAATTCGGCACATTGCTTCAGATTTGGATCTTTGAGCCCAAAAGGGGCATTCTCACTCGCGCATATAAAAAGCCCCTGAATAAAACTTCAAGGGCTTTCTCTTTTTAAGAATTTACTGCTGATGAACTCT
>CAILON010000089.1 GCA_903835865.1 uncultured beta proteobacterium | reverse complement strand
TTAACTTTCGCGCCGATGTTCTCGGCTTCGGGACGGTTAAGCAAGTAATCGAATCGCGCCTCAGCGGACAGATATAAAATACCCTCAGCGTGGTAGGCGGCAGGTTCATCTAGCCGTGATCCACGGCGCGCCGATGTTGCAGATTTTTCCAGTTTGGCGCGCTGGTCAGCGAAGCGGACTTCTGCGAAGCGTAGAAAAATCAGGCCAAGAACGGGCTGGGAATATTGCGCGGCAGTTAGGCCGGAATTGGCACGGAACTGATCTGCGGCATCCCAGAGTCGAATTTCCAGCGCAGCATTGGCTGTGTTATTTGCTTGTGGGGCTATCCATTTCATATTGATTTGATTTGTAAATAGCCGTTAGCTTGGCATCTTGATCTGGACCGGAAATAAAAATACACGACTTTTCTAATAGCAACTCTAAGTATGCATCCTATCAATGGAATGAGTGAGAATTGGTACCCAAACTGAATCTGGATCCATTTGAAATATGGGGAAAGTTTATTTATTACATCCGTTCAACTTCGCCAGAATCGATAAGGGGTTGCAATGCTGCGTGAAGCTTCATCATCATCTCAATCAATCTCGCATGTATTTCTGGCCACTGTTTTTGCTCGGTCATGTAGCCACCAGGGCAAGACAAGCTAATACGACAAGCATTCTTTTCTTTCAACTCCTCCCAATTCAAAGGACCAACCTCTGCTTCGATCTGCTTTTTTCGTTGCAAGAACCAGGCATAGCGCTGTTTGGATCTAGTGGGGTTCGAAACACTACTCCAAAAATAAAATTCAGCCCGCGATTCATTTTTTAGAACTACATAGATATAACTTAAACCACCAATGCCACATGCCGCACTGACCCAAGAATATTTTTTGGGGCTGCAATGGGCATGCAAAGAGGTTCGCAAACTTGCGTCATGTAGTAAAGAAGTGAACCACGCCATTCGCAAAATGTGCCTACGGGATTTATTACCACTGGGCTTACACCCAAGCTGTTTCAATCGCGGCTCTAAGATGCTTTTAAATTTTATAATATTTTCTAAGAGCCAGTTTAATTCAACACCTTGATCATCGGTTATTTTAAATCCAACGCGGCTAGTTTCTATTCGAAAGTGCGGCGCGCCTGATCGTTCGCGCAATCGCTCGATATATACACAGCCTGCCTCGCGACCAATTTCGACTCGTTGTGAACGGAGAATATTAAAAATTCGATCTCCATCACTACCTACAAACGAAGCACGAAGGCTCAAAACCTGAGGCGATCTGAATGCAACCAAGCGACAACATTTATATTCGGAAGCAATAATCTGATTGCTTTTACCCGAGGGAGAGGATGGGCTCGGTTCACCGACACGCTCACTAAGGGCATCAAGCAGTTTGGTCCAAAAATCCCTATTGCTGTCTGCTTTTTGTGATCTGTCTACCCGGCCCTCACTAGTACGCTCGGGGGGTTTGCCGAAAACAGGAAAGAGAGAAAGAAATTTTTCGCCTAGCGACACCGTACGAGCTTCAATCGCATTTTGATTCCAAACACGCCGTTCTAAAATTTCACGGTTGAGTTCCAAATTACTATTACGTAATTTTGCCCTTTTATCAGAAAATGTTTGATTTGATAAAGTTTGGTTATATCCAGTCAGGGTTAGATTTCCAAGCGTGTGTACAAGTCGTGAATGTTCTTCTCGCCATTCTGTGCCCAACGCTTGTTTCCAAACTTTTCCCGACTCCCCACTTAGTGTTTGGGGCAAGACGTGTTCTATTTGCAACCGCGCTAAAGAAACTGGTTCTTTGTGAGCATGGGACCGTTCGAGTTCTTCTAAAATCAATCGGGTTTTACCTGATTCGCTTCGATAAATCTGAAAATTAACTAATGCAGCCATGACACTTGAATTACTTGGCCAACCCAATCGTTGAAACTCATTATTTAATGTTTCACGGATGGGGACTTCTAATCTTCGAGCGATTTCAACAAAATGCTTGTCGTACTGCTTTGTCTTTTCGCCAGAAAGCGAGCGACGCACCAGCAGGCTTACGAGATCACGAAGGCACTCGAGTAATTCTTCGCGACTTAATTCGCCGGTGTCATTTCTATCCATCAACTCAAGCAACAATGGCATTGTCGTGCGCGCATCACAGTAGGCCAGCTGTAACAATCGTTGATCCATCAAATCACTTGGCCAAGCAACGGTCTCTTTGGGATCATTACGTTGATCACGAATTTTTTCAATATCACGAAAGTGGCGCGCAAATCGCGCAGATTTTTCTAAAGACCGCACAATTTCGGTTGGATTCATACCTGATGAATCAGCCCACTCCCGAAATCGCATAAATGTCTCACCCTTGTTAAACCGGCCAGATTTTCGCATAAGAAACTGCCGGAGAAAAGACGTCGCCTCCTTTGCAGCACTCCCATCAGTACGCCGACAGTCATCCCACAACTGCTCAAATGTCCGCCACACATGAAGTTCAAATTCTTCTTGGTCATCTATCGGCACACGCATAAAAAGGTGATTGCGTACAAGATCAAATTCCGTAAGAGCAAGTCCAGTTGAATTCAAACTTTCAAATACGCGATATGGATTTTCATCATTAATTGTAATAGCCACGAAAGCAATCCTTTGACTTGCAACATGGACTAGGTTGCGAAGACCATTTGCCCCTTCGCGTAGAAACAAATTTCCGGCCTGATCGCGAAACCATTGCCACGCATCATCTATCGCGGACTCATCGCTAGTTTGAATACCTTCTTGTTCAATCAACCGTCGCCATATTGCAAGATCAGTTGAACGAGGAACCAGTTTGAAACGCAGTGGATCGCGTCGGCGATGATGAATTAGATAATCTTCATTTAATTGATCGGCCAGTTCTTTTTCTCCACCAGAACGCGCGGCGTCACGAACTGCCCCAAATAAAGTTGAAAGAGTGGCTAATCGTTGTTGTCCATCGATCACTTCAAACTGTGTCAGATTGTCGCCCGGCACTTGGGGAAGAGGGGCACACACCAGTGGACCAATAAAATGTTTGCGTTCACTGCGATCCTCGATTAACGAAAGCAAATCACTCCACAAACGCATCCATTGTTTTGGACCCCATGAATATGAACGCTGAAAGTGCGGAACACGAAAAACACTACTGCCATGAAGAAGCGATTCGACTGTTTTAATGCCAGCGTCCATTGCAGATGCCTTTCAAATTGATGGGTGTCTCACCG
>CAILON010000088.1 GCA_903835865.1 uncultured beta proteobacterium | reverse complement strand
TGCCGCTAAATCCTTTTTAGATCAGCGTAATTTCACGGAGCCACTATTTGTATTTGCCATCATGATTGTGGCGGGCAGCAAACCTATTCTTTTCTTTGCTACCCAAATTTTGCATTTACTAGGTAAAGCGCTACAGGCCTTACTACGCATCAGAAGCACTCCGGCACTGTATTTTTTAACGTTATCCATCACCCCTCTATTGGGATCGCTTATTACCGAACCTGCCGCAATGACCTTAGCTGCATTTTTATTGCGTGACCTGGTGTACAAAAATAAACCCTCCGTTACCTTGATGTTCGCCACACTGGGTGTTCTCTTTGTCAATATTTCAATCGGTGGAACGCTGACGAATTTTGCAGCACCGCCTGTATTAATGGTGGCTAGCACCTGGGGATGGAGTTCGGCATTTATGTTTGCAAACTTCGGCATTGAATCTTGCATCGCCATCTTCATTAATGCGCTAGGCGTAACCCTTCTATTTCATCGCCAATTGCTTGACTCGCCATCGGCTGAGAAACCCACCAAAATTCCTTTGGCCGTCATCGCCGTTCACCTGCTCTTTTTATTCGGCGT
This sequence comes from uncultured beta proteobacterium, assembly GCA_903835865.1. Taxonomy (GTDB): domain Bacteria; phylum Pseudomonadota; class Gammaproteobacteria; order Burkholderiales; family Burkholderiaceae; genus Polynucleobacter. The sequence goes on along the minus strand of CAILON010000088.1, from coordinate 2,678 downwards.
AGTAGTATTTGCTCATGACCCCATTATTTTTATGTGGCTACTGCTTTTCTTTATTGGCTACACCACTGCTTATCCTAAACATCAAAGCCCACTCATTCTCAAAGAAGCCTTGTTAGTTGGATTTTTCTTGGGCGGCTTAGTTGTTCTAGGATCACTGCAAGGTTGGTGGCTACAACCCATTTTGGAGATGATGAGCCCTACCGCCGTCTTTTATGGCAGCCTTGCACTGACTGCGATCACCGACAACGCCGCTTTGACTTACCTAGGTTCATTAGTCACCGGCACCTCTCCTGAATTTAAGCTTGCCTTAGTCGGGGGCGCAGTTGCTGGTGGAGGTCTTACGGTGATTGCTAACGCCCCCAATCCAGCAGGCATTGCCATTTTGCGAGCCTACTTTCCAAATGCTGCGGTTTCAGCGCTATACCTATTAATAGCGGCAATACCGCCCACTTTGGTAGCCATAGCAGCTTATCGACTGATCTAAGTCCATATCCCGTAAAATCTGGGCTTCGCCCCCAGCTATAAACCTGAGAACGGCATATGAAAAAACTTTATATCAAAACCTTTGGCTGTCAGATGAACGAGTACGACTCGGGCAAGATGGCCGACCTCTTACATGCCGATGAAGGCATGGTCTTGACCGACTCGCCAGATGATGCGGATGTCGTCCTACTCAATACTTGCTCAATTCGAGAAAAAGCAGAAGACAAAGTTTTTTCTGATTTAGGTAGATTACGAGAACTCAAGAAACTAAAACCAGACTTACTCATCGGCGTTGGCGGCTGTGTAGCTAGCCAAGAAGGTCAGCAAATAATCAGTCGCGCTCCCTATGTCGATGTCGTCTTTGGGCCGCAAACATTACACCGTCTTTCAGATTTAATTGCAAAACGTCGTCAGACCGGAATTTCACAGGTGGATATTTCTTTTCCTGAAATCGAAAAATTTGATCACTTGCCCGCCTCACGCCAGACGCGTGGCTCTGCCTATGTGTCCATCATGGAAGGCTGCTCAAAATATTGCAGCTACTGCGTTGTTCCCTATACCCGCGGTGAAGAAGTATCGCGACCTTTTGATGATGTCCTAACCGAAGTAGCAGGTCTTGCTAGTCAAGGCGTTAAAGAAATTGTGCTACTGGGTCAAAACGTCAATGCTTATCTCGGCAAGATGGGTGAATCTGAAGAGATTGCGGACTTTGCTTTGTTAATTGAATACATCGCAGAAATACCTGGCGTTGAGCGCATCCGCTTTACCACCAGCCATCCAAAAGAATTTACGCAACGACTCATTGATGTCTATGCAAAAGTGCCTAAGCTTGTCAGTCATCTGCACTTGCCTGTGCAACATGGCTCTGATGCCATGCTCTCAGCCATGAAGCGAGGCTATACCGCGCTAGAGTACAAGAGCATTATTCGTAAGATGCGTGCCGCTAGGCCAGACCTCACTTTATCGAGCGACTTTATTGTGGGCTTTCCGGGGGAAACTGAGGCTGATTTTGAAAAGCTACTCAAGATGGTTCAAGACCTTCAATTTGATAACAGCTTCTGCTTTATTTTTAGTCCTCGCCCAGGAACACCAGCAGCTAATCTGAGTGATGACACTCCTTACGAAGTAAAACTCAAACGTTTACAAACTCTATTAGCCTTAGTTGAGAGTCAAGCCAATCAAATCAGCCAAAAGATGCTCGGTAATATCGAAAAGGTATTAGTAGAGGGGCTTGCGAAAGATGGCGTGAATTTGCAAGGACGCTGCGCCAATAATCGTGTCATTCATTTCACGGTGCCAGAGCAAGATATAGAGTCTCTGATAGGTAACATGGTTGATATTGAAGTCACCGAAGTCCTTAACTACACCTTACGAGGCGAACTCTTAAATACCCATGCTAGCTCCCTCTAAATCTAAATTACTCATTGAGCTTCAATATGCGAGCCCTGCCATTGAAGCAGCGCTTACTCAGCAAGTATCAGACAATGTCATGAAGAAGTGGGTTAAATCAGCCACACATCTGGGCGGACTACTAACGCTGCGCTTTGTAAATGCCGCTGAAGGAAAAAAACTAAACCTTGCTTATCGAAACATAGATAAGGCAACTAATGTTTTAACTTTTCCTTACGAATTATCAAAAACAAATTTACTTGCCGACATTATTTTTTGCCTTCCGGTCGTGCAAAAGGAAGCAAAAGAGCAAGGTAAGACACTGAAGGCCCATCTTGCTCACCTGATAGTGCATGGCTGCCTTCATGCTCAAGCCTATGATCATGAAACCGCGAAAGATGCAAAAAAGATGGAGTCGCTAGAAGTGCAAATTCTGAAAAAATTAGGATTTTCTAATCCTTACCTCGATTCCTAGACCTCATTTACCCGTTCAATTGAAAAATTGACATATTTCTAAGCTATTCTTGCTATATGCCTGACCCCAATAAATCACTACTAGATCGCCTAGCCGATTTTTTAACGCCACAACCCATCAGCCCGAACGAGCGCCGCCAGGAACTGATTGAGACCTTGCGCGAGGCTCAAGCTGAAGGGCTTATTGATGCTGATGCACTCTCGATGATTGAGGGCGTATTTCAGGTGGGTCAACTATGCGCACGAGATATCTTGGTACCCAGAGCGCAGATTGATTGGATTGATATCAACTGTAGCCTTGCATCAATCATTCAGAGCGTGATTGATGCAGC
>CAILON010000087.1 GCA_903835865.1 uncultured beta proteobacterium | reverse complement strand
GGGAACATAACGACCCGGACCCCAATCAGTTGGCGCAGAACCAGTATGCAGGATTGGCGGAAGAGTCGCCATGCTGTTGCGATCAATCCGGCTATCACGTTCAGCTTTTACCTGATCTTGCGGACCTCGCAATAAATCGGTAAAAGTCTGCACCTCATACATGCGCTTGGAGTCGTTAGAAAGACGAGTAACGACAAAAGGATAATCGTTGTAGCCATTGAGCAATTCAAACTTGGCATAACCAATTGTTTCACCAATGCCCGAAAAACGAGGATGGAAGATGGTGCAATAAATTCCTTCGCTGCCATCTTCGTGGTCAATTAGGCGCTGAAATCCATATACTACTTCAACTAGCTCAGATGCATTGTATTGCTGACGATAACGAGCATAAGAAGTACCGCGAATGCCGTACACGTTTTCAAGGTTGTAAGTATTTACGCCCTTCAAATGTTCTACCACATGCTTAGCCCAAACGGGGTCCCATCCATCGGAGGCCACCCGCGACAACACTTCTTGCGCCGTCAAGAATGTGCGATAAAAAACAAATGGAGCACGTTGCGGATTAATGCAATATGCTGGGAAAAAAACATCTCCATCCGGTGCGCAGGTTTGCAGGAAAGGACGATCTACCGATAGGCGACTAACAGGAATTTCTCCCTCGCCTTTATCACGCAAATCCTTCAATGCTTTCTTTGCCCGCTTATCTTTAAGATCGGGATAGACGCTTTTAAGCATCTCAACAATTTTATCATCGTCTTTCCCGTCTACGATGATTTTGGCCAAATCTGGACTGGTTTGCTCAATCTGTTGAAGATTAACCTTTTGGAGATACTTCTTCTCCATTCGTTCCCAGCCAACGTAGGTGATCATCAATCCACGCTCAAGGAAGTAGTTTCCAGCCAATTCCATTTCTTCCTTAAATCGCGGAACATAGGACGTTACCATCCATTTCAAAAATGCGCTTACAACTCGCGCCCGTGCAGCATCGCTATTTTCTACGGGATAAGCACGAATGTTGGCCTTTTGCAACGAGGCCATAAAAAGGGAAACATAATTATTGATGCGTTCTTCAATAATGCGTGCTTCTGTGTCGGAAGCGCCTTCCCACGGAAAAGCATCGCCACCATGTTTGCGCAAGTCTGCTGATTTTCCCGGCCAATAACAACGCCTTCCATCAGAGCTACTTACGCATTGATTAAAGTAAGTAGAAAGCTCTGTAAGTGTGCGATTATATGCGCCGACGAGCGACACAACATCTGGACCATCTGAATCTACAAATGTTAGTGCTTGCTGTTGTTTAGTTTGCTGCATGATTTGGCACGGGAGATTGCGTTCTTAATAATACCACACACATACTCTCTGGAGCGTCCGATTCGCTCAGAGAGTTCTTCTGGAGAAATCTCCTCTGTGCTTTTAGCTAAACGACCTTGCTCATACTCATACCAAATCAATCGGTCGGAGTGCACCACAAGCCATTTACTGTCCTGCGTAGGATCAGTTGATAGGCGTTTGGATGTGGCGATAGGACGTGCCATTGGAGTCTGAGATGGCCTCTACTTCGATTCTTTTGCCGGTTAGTCTGCCGGTTAGTCGGCGTGGAATAACGACTGGAGTTTTGCCCTCAATACCATCCACTTTGGCGTAAATCCATTGCGGGTTGGGGGCTTGAGATAGGCAAATAGCTTTGAATACTGCGGTTTTAACTGGAGCAGCAGTTTCCGCAATCTTGGGCTCAACGGTCACTTCTTCTGTAACTGGAGCCTTTACCTT
>CAILON010000086.1 GCA_903835865.1 uncultured beta proteobacterium | reverse complement strand
TGGGCCCGCGAGAATTACTTTATACGCTTTTGGCAATAGTTAGATCAGTTCTGAGATTTATACAATACTATTTTTTAACTATTAAGCCTGAAGGGCTTTTACATTGATCGGCAGGAGTGTATTCTATGTTTCATGATCGAGCTACCAGATTTATCTACCCTAAGTCACGAGCAAAAAGATGCTCTGATTTTGTTTTTATTTCAATTAGTCCAAAAGCAAGATCAGCAGATAAAACTGCTGACAGCCAGGGCGACTGAACTTGAAGCCAAGGTGGCTGAACTTGAAGCCCGGCTATCGATGAATAGCAAAAATTCCAGTAAGCCACCCTCAAGTGATGGCTTAAGAAAAACCCAATCATTGCGCACGCCCTCTGGCAAGAGTCCAGGAGGGCAAAAGGGGCACCCAGGCAATACGCTTAAGAAGGCATTGAATGCAGACAAAATTATTAACCATCCCCTGCCGAAAAAATGCCAAGGTTGTGGCAACGTATTGAATGAAGGCTCCGCTGAGTTGCATGAGGCTAGGCAGGTCTTTGATATTCCGATTAAGAGGTATGAGGTCACAGAACATCGCACGTTTCAGGTGCGTTGCACCTGCGGCCAGATCCATCAAAGCAACTTTCCTCAAGCCATCACAGAAACCGTGCAATACGGCCCTAACATCAAAGCGTTGGGAGTTGATTTGGTTCAAGGGGAATTTGTGCCCTTTCAGCGCAGTTCTCAATTGCTTTGCCGAATGTATGGTCTTGCTCTGTCCCCTGCAACAATCCTGAACTGGGTGCAAGAAGCCAGTGTATTGATTAAACCTCACGTAGAAACCATCAAAGAGCATTTGGTAGCAGCGCCATTGGTGCATGCGGACGAATCGGGATTCCGCGTCGCCTCGGCTTTGAATTGGTTGCATATTGTTGCCACAAAGAGCCTGACTTGGTATGGCGTGCATGCTAAAAGGGGAATTGAAGCGATCAAAGACCACGGCATTCTGACCGAACGTATGGGTGCGCTGGTTCATGATTGCTGGAAACCCTATTGGCGCCTTAATGGTCAACATATTCTGTGTAACAGTCATTTGGTGCGTGAATTGAACTTTGTATTTGAATCCACGCAAGAGGATTGGGCCAAACGGTTAAGCCAACTCTTGATAAGAGCCAATAAGCAATGTGATAAAGCGCGTCAAGTAGGGCAAACGAAGCTTCATTCATGGCAAATCAGTCGCATCAAAAATTCATATTGGGCGTTATTGGCCGAAGCCGGTAAGTTAAACCCGGCATTAGATCGAAGAGAGAGAAAACGCGGAAGAATAAAACAATCCTTCGCCTTTAATCTATTGAGACGACTGAGGCAATACGCGGATGAGATATTGCATTTTACGAGAGATTTAGAGATTCCTTTTACCAATAATGTGGCTGAGCGCGCTGTGCGCATGCCAAAGGTAAAGATAAAAATATCAGGATGCTTTCGAACATTTAAGGGTGCGCAAGATTTTTGCACTATCCGCTCCTATCTCGATACCATGAAAAAACAAGGTCATAATATCCTTGAAGTTCTTCGCGACACTTTCAATGGATACGCACCTTCGCCTGCTTCAGGCTGAACAGTTACAAATAGACTTACATATCGGCTTGTAATTTTTGTGAGATTGCACCGTTTTTAAATTCACTAACAGATGAGCTGTAACCATTACCCTTAAAGGGCAATGTAAAACTAATCATCATATTTAATCCTGACTGCAATTGAATCGGTGTTGCCTCATCAGCAGCTCCAATAATTTTATTCTCCTTTAACCAATAACCTGATTCAAAAGGTTTGTAGGTGTTGTTTTCCGCTCGAACAATCACTGTGTTATCTAAAGGCAAGTTAACAACAAAAGAACCGTCT
>CAILON010000085.1 GCA_903835865.1 uncultured beta proteobacterium | reverse complement strand
TCCACTGCAAACACCTGCCTCGGTGATGGAATTGGTAGACGTGCCGGACTCAAAATCCGGTGCCGCAAGGCGTGGCGGTTCGAGTCCGCCCCGAGGCACCACAGATGGTACTTTCAATGCCAACTGTTTCCCAAAAATATCTATATATCATAACGCTCTAAAGCCAATTTAGGCATTAGTAGCCAACCCTTGAAAATGTGAGTAACATTCCCAATATGTGTATAAAAATGTGTATAAGATTTCACTAAGAATTTATTGCTTGTAGACGCTTACTTGGGGAGTGAATTTGAAGCTCACTGATGCCTTTATTAAGGGAATTAAACCTTCCTCTGCCACCAAAAGTTATTCAGATGGAAATGGCTTGGCTTTGCTTTCAAATCCCAGCGGCAATTTAGGTTGGCGATACCGCTACAGGTATGGCGGCAAACCCAAAATGCTCTCTTTTGGCAGTTATCCTCAAATCACTCTAAAAAGAGCCAGGGAGAAGCTAGCAGCAGCTAGAAAACAGTTGGATGAGGGGCGTGATCCATCTATCGTTCGTAAGCAAGAGAATAATCAAAAAAAGAATGACTTTAAATCTGTGGCTTTGAGGTGGCATAAAGCTTGGTCTGCTGGTAAGGATGAAAAGCATGCAGGCAAGGTTTTAAAGCGACTGGAGCAGGATGTCTTCCCTCAAATTGGCTCGATGCCAATTCATACAATTACTGCACCCATGCTAATCAAGATGGCTCAGAAGGTGGTTAAGCGAGGGGCTTTTGATATTGCGAAACGAGTTTATTCCTCAGCAGGACAAGTATTTCGATATGCAATTGTTGAGGGTTTATGTGATAGAAACCCAGCCAATGATATTGGCCTAGCAGATGCACATATACAAAGCCCGCCTGTAAAACATAGAAATTCTCTTGCCCCTCAGGATGTTCCTGAGTTACTGCGAAAAATAGATACTTACGATGATGTGAATGGCGGAAGCGTGATTACTAAATTGGCAATGAAGTTGATGTCATACACATTTGTTAGAACCGGTGAACTAATCAGCGCAAAGTGGAGCGAATTTGATTTGCAAAATAATGTTTGGGTTGTGCCGGCCGAAAGAATGAAAAAGGTCAAAGGTAGGGTATCAGCCGCTCATATTGTGGCTTTATCCAAGCAATCAAAAGCCATTCTCAAAGAATTGCATAAAGTGACCGATGGAGGAGATTTAGTTTTTCCACATGAAAGTAATCCGAAGAAAAGTATGAGCAACAATACAATTTTGTTTGCTTTGTATCGCATGGGCTACAAGGGTCGAATGACTGGGCATGGATTTAGGGGCGTAGCCTCCACAATCCTGCATGAAACTGGTTACCAGCATGCTCACATCGAAGTGCAACTGGCTCACTTAGAAAGAAATAGGGTGAGCGGAGCTTATAACCACGCTGAATATATTCCACAAAGAGCCAAGATGATGCAGGAATGGGCTAATTATTTGGACGGGATTAAGGCTGGCGCAAGAGTGATAAACATCAATAGCAAAAGGGGTGCAGCATGAGCAATGATGATAGTTTCCTAATGGCTATAGGGGAAAGCGATTGGGATTTTTGGACATTAAGACCAAGAATCTATTCGTGGCAAGCCGCTGCTTTGGTTTGCGATCTTGACCCTGAGATGCTACTGGCAGACTACAACAGCAGAGAGTGGCACTTTTCCCCATTTGTCTGGTGCGGCAATGAGAAAGAGTTTAAGCAAAAATTTACCTTGATTAGTGAGAATTCAGATGATGAGGGGTTTAATTTGCATTTTGATCAGATCGATTTCAAAGGTTTTGCGGTATGGGCAAAACTCAAAACTGGTTGGAAATTACCAAAGAGACTTGAAGAGTTTGCTGACAAAGCAATGAGCCAAAGAGTTGGCGAGGCCGGTGAAGACAAGGTGAAATCTGCAAGGGAGTCCTCAAATGAGCTGAAGTTAATCGGCGCATTATTAGAGACTTTGATGGATAAGAGTGGTTTGAATTCTCAGGCTAAGGTTATTACATTCCTAGAGGCAGAATTTAAAGAACTCGGAGGATTTTCAAAGTCTCATTTAGAGAAAAAGTTTGCAGATGAAAATGAGGTATTTCAAGGTTCAAAATAGCATTCACCACAC
>CAILON010000084.1 GCA_903835865.1 uncultured beta proteobacterium | reverse complement strand
TGCCCACCAGGCATGCAACTTTCAGAGACTGATCTACAGATTGACTTAGATCGTCGTAAGCCAGGCACATCACGTCACGTGACGCAACGCAAAGAAGAGGACAGGGTTGAGATTTTGTCAGGCGTATTTGAAGGTAAAACTACTGGGGCGCCAATTGGCCTTCTCATTAAAAATACAGATCATCGCAGCCAGGACTACGGCGATATATTGCAAACCTTCAGGCCGGGGCATGCCGACTACACCTATCATCACAAATATGGATTACGTGATCCTCGTGGTGGCGGAAGATCATCTGCTCGTTTGACCGCTCCAGTGGTTGCTGCCGCTGCTATTGCTAAGAAGTGGCTGCATGAAACATATGGCACGGAGTTTTATGGCTACATGAGTCAACTGGGCGAACTTGAGATTCCTTTTCAGGATCTTGCACAGATTGAGCAGAATCCTTTTTTTGCAGCAAATGCAGAAATCATCCCTAAGCTCGAATCCTATATGGATGAATTACGCAAAGCTGGGGATTCTTGCGGAGCTCGAATCGAGGTTAGGGCTTGTAATGTACCTATTGGACTGGGCGAGCCGCTCTTCGATAAGCTTGACGCTGATATTGCACATGCAATGATGGGAATCAACGCTGTGAAAGGCGTAGAGATTGGTGCAGGCTTTAAATCTGTTGCTCAACGTGGAAGTGTGCATGGTGATGAACTCTTCCCGGATGGTTTTGCAAGCAACAACGCTGGCGGATCGCTAGGGGGTATTAGCAGTGGACAAGATATTCGCGTTTCTATTGCCATTAAGCCTACATCGAGTATTCATAGCCCAAAGCAATCTATTGATTTGGCTGGTCAGCCTATTACCGTCCAAACAAAAGGTCGTCATGATCCTTGCGTTGGTATTCGAGCAACTCCTATTGCTGAGGCGATGCTTGCCTTAGTATTGATGGATCATGCATTGCGACACCGCGCTCAATGCGGTGATGTTTCCTTGCCTGTTGCACCAATTCCAGCGGCCCGACCTGGCTCTAAAACCGATTAGCACCCAATCCTTGAAATGACACCACTGGTTCGCTGGGCCTTCGGGTCCTTTTTCTTTTTGTACTTTGCCTATGTTGGACTTGTTTCTCCATATGCGAGTCTATTTTTCTTAGACCGTGGCTTTACCGTCATTGAAATTGCCGTACTAATGTCAATGCTGCAAATCACTCGTATCGTTGGACCATTTTCCTGGGGATGGCTCTCCGACTATCTATCCAATCGAATAGGGATCATTCGATTTTGCGCCTGTCTTGCTGCACTCGTATTTACATCTATTTATTTTTTGCATAGCTACATCAGCTTCTTTATCTGGATGTTTGTGTTGCATACCATCTTAAGTAGCCTAATGCCTCTCGGTGAATCTGCCACCGTTCATGCACTTTTTAAAGATAACTCTTTTGACAAGCGGTATGGTCGTTTGCGCCTATGGGGTTCTATTGGTTTTATTGCCATGGTGCTCTTTGCTGGCGAATTATTTCAGCGTAAGGGGATTGAGTTATATCCACTAGTAGGCACCTTTATATTGTTTGCTCTGGCGATGGTAACTTTCTTACTGTACGAGCCTAAGATAGAGCGCCGCAAATTAGTCAAGGGAGAGCTATTGACCGTTTTGCTGAATCCCGATGTCCGCTGGTTTCTGCTTTCTGGATTTTTTATGCAGTTTGCCCACGCTGCGTTCTACGTTTTTTACTCACTCTATTTAGCCAATCTTGGCTACGATAAATTGCAAATAGGACTCTTTTGGGCCCTAGGAGTAACCGCTGAAGTTATCTTCTTTTACTTCCAAAGTAAAGTTTTAAGTAGACTAGATCCCGAAATAGTTCTTCAGGCTTCCTTTGGGATTGGCGTCATTCGATTTGCCTTAATGGCCTTTTTTCCATTCACATCTGTATTAATCTTTGCGCAAATCATGCATGCAGGAACATTCGCAGCCAATCACAGCGCGGCAACTAAGCTTTTACAGCGATGGTTTACAGGGCCACTTCAAGCTAGGGGGCAAGCACTCATGGCGACGGTATCTTATGGATTTGGAGGGACCTTAGGGGGCCTATTTGCAGGCTGGATATGGGAGGCCTCACAACCTAGAGACGTCTTTGTAGTCTCAGCTTTTGCATGTGGATTAGCGGGAATGGCGATTCAAAAACTACGACCTCGGCGTTATCCCGCTAGCTAAAACATGACACGCTTACTGAATCTTCGCCTTTGTGCGTAGTTTTTGCATCATTTCAGAGAATTTTGCTTTTTGCCAATTTTGATCGGATATGATCATTTGCTTTAATTGATCTTTAATTTCATCCATGCTTGGCGCTTTTACATCACGAACATCGACCATCTTGATAATGTGCCAGCCAAATTGAGACTTAACGGGCTTATCTGTAATCTGACCATTCTTTAGTAGGACCATGGATTTAGAGAATTCAGGGACTAATGCTTGATCGGAAACCCAACCTAAGTCTCCACCATTAGGTGCAGAGCCAGGATCTTTGGATTTAGCTTTAGCGATTTCTTCAAAATTTGCACCAGCTTTTAGTTGAGCAGTAATGGCCTTTGCATCAGACTCTTTTTCAACCAAAATATGCTCAACGTGATATTCCTTGCCAGTGTATTGCGTCTTTACAGACTCGTAAGCAGCTTTGAGGTCAGATTCTGCAACACCTTCTTTTTCAACGTAATCTTCGAATACGGCTGCGATTAGTACGCCCATGCGAGATTGCTCTAGCTGATCGCGAACAGATTCCTTTTGAATTACTCCACGTTTATCAGCTTCTTGCAATACAAGTTCACGCGTCACTAGCATTTCACGAGCCTGCTCGCGAACTTGCGGGCTATCTGGTTGCTTAGATTTCTGAACTAATTTGTCCAATTGCGCTTTGGGAATGGCTTTGCCATTCACAATCGCTGCATTCTGAGCAAAAGCGCTAGTTGAGAATAGGCAGGCACCTAAAAAGCTGATGGTGATGAATTGTCGTGTTTTGAACATGATATTTATAAAGGTAAAGGAGAAATAAGGATCGTGACCCATATTAAAACACTATCAGGCCCAGAATTCCTCAGGGGTAAGGGCGGAGATAGTGAGGGCATGAATTTCTTGGGGTATGTGCTTATTTAAGGCCGCATAAATTGCGCGATGGCGTGCTACTAGGCTCAGGCCGGCAAATTCTGGGGCAACAATAGTCACTTTGAAATGACCGCCGCCGGTGGCCGCACCAGCATGTCCAGCATGTAAATGGCTTTCATCACCAATTTGCAGATGTCTTATGTTGAAAGCTTTTCCAAGGTCTTCTTCGAAGGAGGCAATTCTCTTTTGGTTGATATTCACGTCTCTGGATGCTCCATATGGCGACTCAACCAAACCCCTTGAATAATGACAAAGACAATTAATAGGCCCGTACTTCCAAATAGTTTGAAATTTACCCAAGCCTCCTCAGAATATTCAAATGCAACGTAAAGATTAAGTGCGCCCATTAGAAGGAAGAAAGCAGCCCAAGCTCGATTTAATTGGCGCCAGACAGAATGGGCACTTTTTTCTTTAAGCGTAACTTGCTTACCCATCAATACTTGAATCCAGTTTTTTTGAAAGAATTCAGAACTAATAAAGAGGGCTGATGCAAATAGCCAATAAAGGGCGGTAGGTTTTAATTGAATAAAGGTTTTGTCATGAAGGAAGATGGTGAGGCTACCAAAAACCAAGATCATTGCAAGGCTGACCCATTGCATGGCATCAATTTTTCGATGGCGATAGTAAACCCAGAGAATTTGCCCAATAGTTGCCACCATCGCAACGATCGTAGCGGTATAGATATCGCCGAACTTGAAAGCGATGAAGAACAGGATGATGGGGAAGAGATCGAATAAAAATTTCATGGAGCGATTATCCTGCTATTTCAAATTAGTCTTTGAGATTGGGTCGTGCATTGTCGCTAGGCTCAAAACTTAAGGATGCTGAATTGATGCAATAGCGTAATCCAGTGGGTTCTGGGCCATCATCAAATACATGTCCAAGATGTGCATCACAGTTAGCACAACGAACTTCAGTACGCACCATTCCATGACTAGAGTCACGGATCTCCTTAATAGATTTTTCTTCTTCTGGAGCGCTGTAACTAGGCCAACCACAACCTGCATCAAATTTTGTTTGAGAAAGAAAAAGGGGGGTACCGCAACATACACATTTATATTTTCCCTGATCCCAATGATCCCAATATTTTCCGGAAAATGGATGCTCTGTTGCCGCCTCGCGGGTAACGTGGTACTCCATATCGCTTAAGACTTCTTTATATTCCTGATCAGTTTTTT
>CAILON010000083.1 GCA_903835865.1 uncultured beta proteobacterium | reverse complement strand
GCTTATGATAAGGCAATTAAAATAAACCCAAAATATGAGGAGGCTTGGTCTAATAAAGGTAATGTATTAAATGAACTCAAGCGCTATGACGAGGCGATTGCTCATTATGATCAAGCCCTGAGCCTAAAACCTAATTATGCAGAAGCTTGGTCTAATAAAGGTAATGTATTAAATGAACTCAAGCGCTATAACGAGGCGATTGCGCACTATGATCAGGCGCTTATTCTTAAGCCTGACTATGCGGAGGCATGGACTAATAAAGGGTGGACTTTGTATGAGCTTAAACGTTACGATGAGGCGATTGCACACTACGATCAAGCCCTGAGCCTAAAGCCTGATTATGTAGAGACATGGTCCAATAAAGGTACCGCATTAAATGATCTCAAACGCTATGAAGAGGCAATAACTCACTACAATCAGGCGCTTATTCTTAAGCCTGATTATGCCCAAGGCTGGTCTAATAAAGGCGCCACACTAAATGATCTCAAGCGCTATGACGAGGCGATTGCTCACTACGATCAGGCGCTTATTCTTAAACCTGATATTGATTGGGTATATGGATATTTGCTCCACGCAAAAATGAAAATAGCCAGCTGGTCTAATCTAGCGAGTGACATCAAAAATATAGCTAAAAAAGTAATTGCGAAAGAGCGAGTTGCGGGCCCCTTCATATTGGCTATGAATGATGATGCTTTGCTGCATAAACAGGCTGCTCAAATTTTTGCCCAAGAGAAATATCCATCAAATCCTACTTTAGACCCCATTTATAAGTTGACTAAAAAAGAGAAAATTCGCATTGCTTATTTCTCCCCTGATTTTCAAAGCCATCCAGTTTCCTTCTTAACTTCCGAACTCTTTGAAATACATTCTAGAGATAAGTTTGAGGTATTTGCTTTTTCGTTGCAAAAGGCTCCCATTGGAGATCGAACGAATGTTCGCCTAAGAAAGGGGTTTGATAGTTTTATAGACGTCGACAATTTGTCAGACCATGAAATTGCTCAATTAGCCCGAGAATTGGAGATAGACATTGCAATTGATTTAGCTGGCCCAACTCAATACTCTAGAACTGGAATTTTCTCTTATCGGGCATCACCTATTCAGGTCAATTGGTTAGGTTATCCCGGGACAATTGGCGCTGATTTTATCGATTACATTGTTGCCGATAAAACACTTATTCCAGAGTCTCATCAAGAGTTTTATTCCGAAAAAGTAGTTTGCCTGCCTGATACTTATATGGTTGACGATTCCAAGAGAGTTGCGTCTTCTAGGATATTTACAAGAGAAGAGTGTGGGTTGCCACAAAATGCATTTGTTTTCTGTTGCTTTAATAATGACTATAAATTTAATCCTCAGGTTTTAGATAGCTGGTCCAGAATTTTGCATGGTGTCGAAAACAGTGTTTTATGGGTATCTGAAAATAATCAATCCTTCAAGACTAACATCACAGCAGAATTTGAGAGCCGGGGCATTGATTCTAGTAGGATTATTTTCGCTAAGAGAGTAGAGTTAATGTCTGACCATTTAGCAAGATATGCAATTGGGGACTTATTTTTGGATACCTATCCCTACAATGCCCACACTACAGCGGTCGACTCTTTAAAGGCATGCACTCCCATCCTCACACTAATGGGGCAGTCCTTTGCTAGTCGTGTAGCTGCCAGTCTTTTAAATGCCATTGGTCTGCATGAACTCATTACGACAACTCAAGAAGAT
>CAILON010000082.1 GCA_903835865.1 uncultured beta proteobacterium | reverse complement strand
TCTATGCCAAGCGTGTTTATTGTGGGCGATCCAAAGCAGTCTATTTATCGGTTCCGCCGTGCGGATCCAAGGCTGTTTGATAGCGCCAGCAATTTTCTGGTGAGCAAGCTCAATGCCGTGGCTTTATCGCAAAATAAAACTCGCAGAAATGCGCCGGCGATTAATGACGCTGTGAATCAGGTATTTCTAGCAGGGAACTTGCCCGAGAGTTACCAATACGCCAGACAAACAACGGCCTGGAAACCCTTGCTGAATGGGCTTTCAGCCCAAGACTATGCAGCTCAAGGTGAGGCGCAGTTATTGCCACTCATCGAGCGTGTTGAGACTGTGCAGCCTGAACGCTCTGGCACTGCCTTTGATAATGCGATTAAAGATGCGAGTCAAACTCTGGATGTTCAGCAGCGCTATGAAGAGGGCAAGCAAGTAAGTCGCTTGATTCATCATGTGATCGCAACACGTCAGGTGATGGATAAAAAAGACGGTAAAGAGTATTGGCGTCCTGCCAGAGGGAGTGATTTCATCTTATTGGTAAAGCGCCGTAAATATTTACCGCAATTTGAGAGGGCGTTGCGTGAAGCCGGTTTAGCTTATGACAGCTCACGCTTAGGTGGTCTATTAAATACACTAGAGATAGATGACCTCATTGCCTTGCTCACCGTCTTGGTTTCTCCACGCCATGATTTACCACTAGCTCAGGTCTTGCGTAGCCCGATCTTTGGATTTGGTGAAGCGCAGATGCAAGAACTGAGCATGAGCATTGGCGACAATGGTCAAGGCTACCGGTCCTGGTGGGATGCCTTACAAGCGAGCCAGAACCCTCAGACTCAGAAGGCAGCAAGATATTTAGAGCATTGGCGCTCTCTCGGCGAGGCTTTGCCAGTCCATGACTTACTAGATTTGATTTATCACGAGAGCAATTTACGGGTGAGTTACGCCGTTGCTGCTCAAAATCTCGCGCGTGCGCAGGTCTTAGCCAATCTAGATGCTTTCTTAGAGCTGGCCTTAAATCAAGATGGTGGTCGTTACCCAAGTCTTAGTCGTTTCATTGATGATATGAATGCAATGCGTCGTGGCGATGATGATGAGACGCCTGATGAGGGTGACGTAGAGGCTGAGTCCGAGGTTAACGAAGATATTGCTGAGGTAGACGAGCAAAGCGAGATGTCGGAAGAAGAGCGCCATAAACGGGTACGCCTCATGACGATTCATGGAGCTAAAGGATTGGAGTCACCTTTTGTCATCATGCTCGATGCCAATAACACGGAGTGGCGAGCGCCACATCGTGGTGTTTTACTAGATTGGTCTCCAGAGCATGCCAGTCCCGCACATCTTTCCCTTTACACCACCAAGACACTGACTGGCGAGCGTAGCCTGATTTTCACCAAAGAGAATGAAGTAAGCCAGAATGAAAATTGGAACTTGCTATACGTTGCCATGACCAGAGCCAAACAGGGCTTATGGCTTAGTGGCGTTCAAGGCAGAAATAACAACGGCATTAATGAGCGCTCTTGGTATGGCAGAGCCTTGGCTGCAGGCATTCCGACTATAGATGTCAATATGCTTGATCTTGAACTTCCCGCAACGGCAGAGGAGATCAAGGTAGAGCTCGGAAGCATGCCATTTAAGATTGATCACTTTCAGATTAATTGGGATCAAGCAAAGAAAAATTACCAAGACTCGATATTGAAGATTGAGAGCGGTGAGTTAGCAAAAGAGCTTGCAGCAAAATCCCTAGAGCAAACAAAAGAAGAGCCTGATCCAGAGATCTTGGAAGAGGGCACGAACTTTCATAAGCTACTTGAGTTCCTCACTGCAGATTCCTCTAAGACTCAAACATCACCAATGCCCAGCGAGCAAGAGGTGATGAACTGGCTGAACGTAGATCAAGAGCATGCCCAAAGGCTGATCGCTCGCACCAAAAAAGTATTAGAAACAGCAGAACTCAAGAGATATCTCACTTCAGGGCAATGGATCCAGGCTTGGAATGAGCTCGATATTGCTAGTGAAGAAGGCAAGAGCTATCGAATGGACCGCCTAGTCGAGTTTGATGATCACCTTGCCATCATTGATTACAAGCTTACGATCCCAGAGGTGGGTAGTGAGAAGTATGAGAAGTACCGCAAGCAGTTACAGGGCTACCAAGCTGAGCTCACGCGCATCCGCAAAGACAAACCCAATAAGGCTTACTTGATTTCGTCTAAGGGTGAGATAGTAGAAGTGAAGTAAGGCATTATCATTGAGTCATGGAACGATTCCCCATCATCATTGAAATAGCAGAAACCGTGCAGCCTTGGTTGTACCGCGCCAGCATTTATTTATCGAATACTTTTGCGGATGATCCGGCGATTCTGGCGTTTGTGTTCTGCTAAATAAAAAACCACCACATTCGGTGGTTTTT
>CAILON010000081.1 GCA_903835865.1 uncultured beta proteobacterium | reverse complement strand
TTTAATTTTTCAAAATGTCCGGCATCCTTGCGAAGATAAGTGCCTGACTCATCAATATTGCCCATCAAGAGATAGGGTATGGCCATGCGTGAGTATGGCGGCGAGTCCTCAGAACCAATCATCACAATCTGATCCTTAGGAGCGCGCTTGCGAATAATCTCAGCAGCAATAACCCCCGCTGGGCCGTTGCCCAAAATGACATGCTTCATAGATGGAAACTCAAAGACCTAAACGCTTGAGCGTTTCCGCGCTAGGGCGCCCTTCAGCATCCCAACCCCGAATCTTGTAGTACTCAGGCAACATCTTATCCAGACCGCTCACAGAACCTTTGCCTGGGCCTGTCTTAGCTGCCTCAGTCATTAAGCGCTTAGGCAACTTGTCATCTTTATTGGTAAAGCCGGCACGGTTATTAAAGTCGCGCTCCATATTCCAGATGCGCTCACCAATCATTGTTAAGTTTTCTACGGTAAATTCATCGCCGCATGCCGCTTGCAATTGTGGTGCGACATCTGCCAGAGTCCAAGCAAAACTAGTAAAGATACAAATACCGGCAGAATCAAAAGCTGCTGTTGCATCTTGGAACGCTTTTACCAATTCTGGTTTTCCATCTGTATCAGCAGGTTCAGTTTTCACTGGAATACCGAGTACTTCAGAGGCAATCGTGTAACCACGTAGATGGCAGGCGCCACGATTAGAGGTCGCATAGGCAAGACCAATACCTTGAATCACTCGACCATCGTAGGCCGGAAATTCCTGGCCCTTAACGCTCATGGAAAGATCAGGATAACCATATTTTTTCGTTAAGCGAGCAGAGCCAAGTCCCATCTCTTTTCCAAAACCCGTTCCTTCCGTAGTAATTTCTGCCAAGTAACAAAGTGCCTTAGCGGATCCAAAAGGTGCTTCGATACCGATCTGTTCCTTGGTCAGAACACCCATTTCATATAACTCCATCACAGCGCCAACAGTCGCTCCGAAAGAAATAGGATCTAAGCCTTGCTCATTGCATAACTGGTTGGCGTATTGCAATGTTTCTAAATCATTGACGCCGTTAGCGGCACCCAAAGCCCAAGCTGCCTCATACTCAAGACCGCCTGAGGCATGCATATGCTGCGGTTTATTTTGAATTGAAAAATGAGTGTCATCAATTTTTGAAATACGCCCGCAAGCAATAGTGCAAGCAAAGCATGCTTGATTGGTCACCAAATGGGCTTTGCCATCTGAGTCACGAGGTTCCGCCATAGCTTCAGCGGAAATATCCTTAGCACCTTCAAACTGAACATCTTGATGGTTACGAGTAGGCAATGCCCCTACCTCATTAATCACGTTCATGAGTACCTGGGTTCCATAAGTTGGCAATCCTTGCCCAGTCACGGCATGACCAGCCAATACAGCTTTTCCTGCGGTGGTAGCTGCCATAAATGCTTTTGGATCTTTAATATTCCCAACGCCTTTGGTTCCCCTGACTGCAATCGCTTTTAAATTTTTGCTACCCATCACGGCGCCAACACCAGAACGGCCTGCAGCACGATGCAAGTCATTCACAATCGCGGCATATAAGACCTGATTTTCACCAGCGAGCCCAATACATGACACGCGGATCTGTGGATCTTGATGTTTGATTTTGATAGTAGGCTCAGTCTCCCAAACTGATCTACCCCAG
>CAILON010000080.1 GCA_903835865.1 uncultured beta proteobacterium | reverse complement strand
TTGGCTGAAGGTGGTCACTTGACACACGGCATGGCATTGAACATGAGCGGCAAATGGTTCAATCCTATTGCTTACGGTTTAGATAAGAATGAAGAAATTGATTACGAGGAAATGGAACGTTTGGCACGTGAGCACAAACCAAAATTAATCATTGCTGGTGCTTCTGCCTATTCCAGAAAAATTGACTTTGAGCGCATTGGTAAATTGGCAAAAGAGATCGGCGCAATTTTCATGGTGGACATGGCTCACTATGCAGGCTTGGTTGCTGCTGGTGTTTATCCAAATCCAGTTCCCCATGCGGACATCGTAACTTCGACAACACACAAGAGTTTGCGCGGTCCACGTGTCGGCATTATCTTGATGAAGGCTGAGCACGAGAAGGCCATTAATTCTGCGGTATTCCCTGGTCTACAGGGCGGCCCATTGATGCATGTGATTGCTGCTAAGGCCGCTGCATTTAAAGAAGCACAAGAGCCAGGCTTTATAGATTATCAAAAGCAAGTAGTGGCCAATGCCAGAGCCTTGGCAAAGACATTGATTGAGCGTGGCCTGCGCATTGTTTCAGGAGGTACAGACTCACATGTGATGTTGGTAGATTTGCGTGCCAAGAAGATGACAGGTAAAGAGGCTGAAAAAGTTTTAGGTGATGCGCACATCACTTGCAACAAAAACGGCATTCCAAATGATCCAGAAAAACCTATGGTGACTAGCGGTATTCGTTTAGGTTCACCAGCAATGACCACTCGTGGATTTAAAGAAGCTGAAGCAAGACAAGTTGGTCATTTCATTGCGGATGTTTTAGATAATCCAAATGATCCAGACAATATTGCTAATGTTCGCGAACAAGTAGCTGAGTTAACTAAGCGCTTCCCGGTTTACGGCTAAGCAAAGATAAAGAAGAAAGCCCACATTGCGCTGCCCTTTTTGCCATAACGACGATACCCAGGTTCTTGATACGAGGGTATCGGATGAAGGCGATACGATTCGCCGTCGTCGCCGTTGCTCCAAGTGCGATAAACGCTTCACTACCTATGAGCGGGTTGAATTAGCGCTGCCAGCCATCGTCAAGAAGAATGGTAGCCGGGTTGAATACAGTCATGACAAGCTGGTGAGTTCTATAAAGCTGGCTTTGCGTAAGCGGCCAGTCTCATCAGACTCTGTGGATGAATCGATTGCCCGTATTGAAGAAAAATTACTTAGCCTGGGCGAAAAAGAGATCCCTAGCGAGCGCGTTGGAGAGCTGGTGATGCGTGAGCTCAAGCGATTGGATAAAGTAGCCTATATCCGCTTTGCTTCTGTCTACAGAAGTTTTGCAGACATTGAGTCATTTGAGACTGCGCTTAAAGAATTGAAGTAAGGATTTAACTTAAAGAACCGCAGCAATTCCTTTTCTTTCTATTAGAGAAAGAAGCTTTAGGGATGGACCGCTCGGTGTTTTATCCCCCGCCTCCCATTTTTGAATTGTTGAAAGGCTGGCATTTATTGTTAATGCAAAAACAGCTTGGCTTAACTGCGCTTTATTCCGCAATAGCTTGATTCGCCTCGGGGTCATGGGTTTCACTTCAAGATGGCGCAAGGCTTCAAATTCTTCCATGCTTTTTTTGGTGATAACTCCAGCCTTATGAAGGCCTTGTACTGTAGCCGTCATCTCCTCAATAATTCGACTTTTTACTTTATTTGTCATTATTAATTAACTCCTTTAACTCTCCAATCAAGAGCAATTTTTCAATATCAGCGTCCGAGAGATGCAATAACAGTTTTGCTGTTCCCTGTAAGTGGATGAGTTCATCATCACCAATATTCTCCCTCTCGTTTTTTGCAAAACCAAAAAGAAAAAACCACCTGCCTGAATACTTACTTGCTACTATGGTCCTAGCGCCTGATCTTTTC
>CAILON010000079.1 GCA_903835865.1 uncultured beta proteobacterium | reverse complement strand
TTAGTCGATCGCATGTTGAGCAAAGCACGTATTGATTACTCTCAGGCTAGCCAACGCAAAATTACCCAAAGCTTGCTGAGCAAGCTAACTGGTCGTGAACGTCAAGTTCTAGAGCGCATTGTTGCTGGTCGCTTAAATAAACAAATTGCCGATGATCTAGGCATCTCCATCAAAACAGTAGAAGCCCATCGCGCCAATATCATGGAAAAACTGAACGTCAATACCGTGGCAGACCTACTCCGCTTGGCTTTGTCAGACCCTCAACCTAATTAACTCTCTTTTGCCTTATGCCTGCCCAATTACTTGACGGTAATCTTCTTTCAAAAAAACTCCGTACTGAAATTGCTGCTCGCGGCGCAATTGTTACCGCTAAAGGCGTCAGACCTGGATTGGCTGTCATAGTTGTTGGCGATAATCCAGCTAGCCAAGTGTATGTGCGCAATAAAGTAAAAGCTTGTGAAGATGTTGGCTTTCATTCCGTTTTAGATCGCTACTCTGCCGAACTGGGTGAAGAAGAATTATTAGCTCGCATTGCTACCCTCAATGCCGATCCCTCTATTCATGGCATCTTGGTTCAACTTCCACTACCTGAGCACATCGCAGCTGAACGTGTTTTAGAAGCGATTTCACCAGAAAAAGATGTGGATGGCTTTCATGTGGCTAATGCTGGCGCACTGATGGTAGGTCAAGCTTCATTCAAGCCATGTACCCCTTATGGTTGCATGAAGATTCTGGAGAGCATTGATTACCCCATCCGTGGCGCGCGCGCAGTGATCGTAGGCGCCTCCAATATTGTGGGTAAACCAATGGCCATGCTATTACTTCAGGCCGGGGCCACCGTCACCATCTGCAATAGTAAAACGCGTGACTTAGCCCATCACACCAAAGATGCTGATATTTTGGTGGTCGCTACAGGCAAACCGAGGATGATCTCGGGTGATATGGTGAAAAATGGTGCCGTGGTCATTGATGTGGGCATTAATCGCTTGCCTGATGGCAAGCTTTGCGGTGATGTCGATTTCGATGCGGCTAAATATGTTGCCGGCTGGATCACTCCAGTACCCGGAGGTGTAGGCCCAATGACTATCACCATGCTGTTGATGAATACCTTAGAGGCAGCTGAAAAGGCCGCTAAACCTTAAGGAATTTTTTAGTAGTTTTGGCAAAGATAAGTGTCCTCCATTAAGCTAGGGGGATGACTACATTAACTTCATTCCCCATTCCAGCCCAACTTCAAAATAATCCCCTGCTTTCCTTTGGGCGCGGGATAGCCGCTTATCCTGAAGTTAAGCCTGAGCATATTGCACCAGCCATTGATTTTTTATTGACGCATGCTCAAAGCGCTGTAGATCTTGCCGTCCATTCTGATACTGCTTCCACCTGGGATGCATTGGCTGAGCCTCTTGAGGATGCTACTGAATCCCTTGGGCGCTCATGGGGTGTCATCTCTCACCTTAACAGTGTTGCCGATACTCCCGAATTGCGAGCCGCCTATGGAGAAATGCTTCCCAAGGTCACTGCGTTCTTCTCTAGCTTAGGACAAAACCTTGCGCTCTATCAAAAATTTAAAGCGCTTAGCACTAGTCCAGTATTTCAAAAACTAACGTCAGCTCAAAAGAAAGTTATTGAAAATTCCTTAAGAGATTTCCGCTTAGGCGGTGCCGAACTCAGCGAAACCGATAAACCTCGCTTTTCTCAAATACAAGATGAACAAGCCATTTTGGGTAAATCTTTTTCAGATCATGTGCTCGATGCTACTGATGGATTCGTTCATGTTGTTACTGACAAAAAGGATTTGGCTGGTCTGCCAGAAGATGCTATTGCTGCGGCTGCTGATGCAGCAGAACAAAAAGGGCTCCAGGGTTGGGCTTTTACACTGCATTTCCCTTCCTACTATCCTGTGATGCAGTACTCAGAAAATCGGGAGCTACGCCGCTTGATGTATGAGGCTTATGTGACTCGCTCTTCTGAACTTGCGCCCCAATACGCCCATGGTAAGTTGGAATGGGACAACACCCAAAATATGATTGAGCAGCTCCGCTTGCGAGATGAAGAGGCTCGCATGCTGGGCTTTGCCAATTACGCAGACTTAAGTTTGGCCGCAAAAATGGCTGGAAGCGTCAATGAAGTTGATACTTTCTTGTGCACCTTTGCTACTAAATCAAAACCGTTTGCTCAAAAGGACTGGGTTGAACTCCAGAAATTTGCCAAATCAGAATTGCAGCTCAATGATGGCTTGCAGCCTTGGGATATCCCTTATGCATCTGAACATCTAAAGCAACAACGTTATTCTTTTTCTGAAAATGAACTTAAGCAGTACTTCCCTTTACCAAAAGTGCTCGATGGATTGTTTCAGGTAATCCAAACTTTATTTGGCGTCAAAATTGAAGCTACAGACTTACCGACTTGGCACGCTAATGTGCAATCTTTTTCTGTTAAAGACCATTCTGGAATAGTAAGAGCGTATTTTTATTTGGACCCCTATGCGCGCCCCGGTAAACGAGGAGGCGCCTGGATGGATGATGCACGCGGTCGACGAGAGCTACCCAATGGAGAGATCCAAGTGCCAGTTGCCTACTTAGTCTGTAACTTTGCAGCACCCGTAAAAGTAGATGGTGTATTACGTCAACCCACTATTACACATGATGATGTCATCACCTTATTTCATGAAAGTGGTCATGGCTTACATCACCTCTTGACTCAAGTAGGCGCCCTTGGTGTATCAGGTATTAACGGAGTCGAATGGGATGCCGTGGAGTTACCAAGTCAATTTATGGAAAACTTTTGCTGGGAATGGGAAGTGCTGGAGAACATGACTGCTCATACAGAAACAGGCAAACCATTGCCACGAGAACTATTTGAAAAGATGCTTGCTGCTAAAAACTTTCAAAATGGATTGGCCACCCTGCGACAAATTGTGATGTCATTAACGGATTGGCGCCTACATTCTAGCTTTGATGCTACTCATGCTAAAGGCCATGCCGTTTTGGATGCTTCTAGAGTGATTGCCGCTGAATACAACATCATTGCCCAACCTGAGATCTCGCGCTGGATTAATACCTTCAGCCATATTTTCGCTGGTGGCTATGCTGCAGGGTATTACAGCTATAAATGGGCTGAAGTTTTATCTGCAGACGTTTACTCCGCCTTCGAGGAAGCTGCAAAACTCACTGGGAGCGTATTAGACGCCAAAACCGGAGCCCGTTACCGTGAAGAGATTTTAGAAGTGGGAGGTAGTCGCTCGGCAGCAGAATCTTTCAAAGCCTTCCGTGGCCGCGAACCTAGTATTGATGCGCTACTAAGACATGGTGGCCTTGCTTAAGCGCTCTATAAGTAGTCAACTTGGGTAATATGAAAATAGCTTGGCACTCATTAACGCTAATCTAATAAATTTAAGGAATGATGAATACCACTTCGGCCACTAGCTCACAGGCCTCAGAAAATATTGGTTTGTTATCTGCGACTACCATGAGCTTAAGCGGCATGATGGGCTCGGGACTCTTTACAGTTTTAGGGTTTGCCTTTCTAACAGCAGGGACTCATTTTCCCTTCCCTTTTTTATTAGCAGGTGTAGCAGTATTTTTTACCGTATATTCTTGCGCAAAAATTAGCGCCGCCTTTCCTGCAAAAGGTGGCCCCGCTGGATATATCGTCACAGTATATGGTGATGGCTTTATTGCTGGCTGGATGAATTTATTCTTCTATCTTGGATTTTTAATTTCTACTGCACTATATGCCTCAGGATTTACAGAATTTATCACTGTATTAACTGGTAATTTCTTTACCCCTTTAGATTTGAAATTGATTGGGGCTGCACTAGTGTTGATTTTTTCACTATTAAATCTACTCGGCGCGCGCATAGTGGGTATAGCAGGCTCCATAGCAATTGGTCTGGTATTTCTGGCGCTTCTAGGATTTAGCGGTATTGGCATGGCCCAGATTAATTTTTCTAATGTGACTTTGTTGGGTGGCTCGTTTGAAGGCATCGCAATTGCCACTGGAATGCTATATGTCAACTACCAAGGATTTGCAGTAGTGAGTAGCGCAGCAGGCTCCATGACTGATCCCAAAAAAACGATACCCCGAGCAATGATAATTGCCACCCTTTTGATCGTATGTCTTTATGTTTTGGTTAGTTGGATTGCAATCCAGCTAACGCCCATTTCCTTAATTCAGACTAATCCAGGAAATATGCTGGGGATATCCGCTAAGCTGATCGCTGGTGATTCAGGATTTATTGTCATTGGACTGGCTGCTTTACTGGCTTCTGCAGCAGCAGTCAATG
Source organism: uncultured beta proteobacterium (assembly GCA_903835865.1). GTDB lineage: Bacteria > Pseudomonadota > Gammaproteobacteria > Burkholderiales > Burkholderiaceae > Polynucleobacter. The sequence goes on along the minus strand of CAILON010000079.1, from coordinate 5,942 downwards.
CCACTATTTTTACTGCATCCAAGGTGCTAGGTGTTGTTGTAGATGCGCATCCTAAAAGTCAATGGCTCGGAAAGCTAATTGGGGAAGGTCAGATTAGACCCTTACTCATTTCCGCAATCATCGTAATTGGCTTGGTGTTGGGATTTCCTCTTGAGATCGTTGGAAAAATGGCCAGTATGGCTTTTTTAATTCTCTTTGCCGTCATGACTTTTGGGCACTTACGAATTCGCCAACAAACTGGTACTCATGCTTGGATTCTATGGTGTGGAGTGATTATTAATGTATCTCTATTTATATTTCTATTTATCGATGGACTAAAGTCAAATCCCTCTGGGAATATAGCTCTTATTATTGGTTTATTGGCTACCTTTGGCTTACAGCTAAGCTACCACTTTACAAAAGCAGCAAAACAATAAAGTGTTATTTATACGGCAGGTCGTAACGTCTTTAGATTTTGAGCAACCGACTCGAGACTATCAGCTACGCCAGGTAAAGCGATTTCTTTTTCTAACAGGCGAATCGCTGATACAAGTTCAAATGCACGCTCGCTAATGACTTCGCAAGCGCTATGATGAGATAACTGAGTAATTGAGCCTACTATTTCAAATCCAATACAAGCTCTTACCTTCCCCCCCTCCTTCTTAATGGGCAATGTAGTTGCAGCATCTGCGATAGACATTAGGGTATACATAATTTTGGCAGCAGCCTGAGCCATTTCCGTTCTGATATGTTGCTGAAAAGGGTTGGGGGAAAATACTTGTGTAAAGGTTCGCAACATCAGTGTGTAAAGACAATTCCCCAGATCAACTACTCGCATAGCTAATGGATGTGTAACGTTTGTTTCTTGTCTACTCTTCCCATAGGAGTTTCCTAGGATTGGATTGACTGCCGTCAATCTTGCGGGCTCAAAATCAGGTCTTGCTGTTTTGAGCTCCTTGAGTTCCTTTGCAATAGTTTCAAACCGTGAAAAATGAGAATCCTCTGAATGCCCCGGCGCCCCTTCACCCTCAAATACAATGCTTTCAATTGCCCGATGAGCAGAAGCAATGTCAGTGACAGAAAATAAACCAGGTAAAGGAAATAAACTGCCTCCTACTTGCGCATCTGGATGACCAATAAAAAGAGTCTCATGTCCTAATTTTTCAACTAAGGAATCAATACCATTTGCAATCTTGTGATAAAGATGGCCTACCGTTGGATAATCAAAAGCCATAGGGGAAAAGAATTCCTCTTGAATTTCTCGATGGTAGTGCTGCAAGTGACGAAAAGCAGTACCATCTAAAATATTCACTTCTAGCGGCCTCTCAATCATCATGAAATGTTGAATGGTCGACTCACTAAAAGGTGTAAGCTCAAATTCTAAGTTCGCTGGAAATCTCCCTGCGGGAACTGGAAAATTGGCTCGGAAGAAGTGAGGAGCGGAACCAAATACAGCTAGTAAATTATTGACTAAATTTAAGTGCCGCATTTCTTGTATAGCCACAACTCTGATTTGCTTACGCCATTCTTCAATCTTAACTAGCTCTGGCTCAGTAACCCCTTCTTCAGTAGACCGCTTTAAGCTCATGGCGGCGTATAAATAAGAGCACATTGCGGTGTGCTCCAACTCTGCAGCTTCCGTCAGCAAAAATAAGAGTTCTTCGCGGTCTTTTATAAGATTTTGCTTGGTTTTCATTTAACTTAAGCGCTTAGGTTTATTGCGGTTAATATTGAATCTTCTGCTACCTATTGATTCAAACATCATATGCCAGATTTAGAGCAAGTAATACGAGATCTTACCGCCGGCACCTTGAATCAACACTGCCTAGCATTCTTAAAGAATTCTCAACACTCGACATTTGAAGCTGGCTTAATCTTGGGAATTATTTTTGGTGTTGAGGATGATGCTAGTTATGATCAAAAAATTTCTATACCCTCAACAGTAAGCACTATTGAACGCATTCAAATGATTAGCGACTATATTCAGAAAAATCCTAAACGCCATCAGGAGTCTTTTGCATCCTTGGTATTTGATGCCATGCTCAAGCAATGGCCTTATCCAAGCCAACCTTAAATACTTAGTTTGGCTGGGTGCAAGCAGTAGGCTTAATTTGATCGGGCGTTTTCTCGCCCATGTAAACACCAATAACCTTGACCGGCTTTTTACCGGCTACCTTGCCAATATGGCACCAATCAATTGCCTCTACATACGATGTACCAGGTTTATAGATTTTTTTGCCCTTACTACCGTAATCTACTTCCAAATCCCCAGACACCACGTAAATATAAAGCGGCACCAAATGCTTATGAAGATTAGTTTGCTTACCTACTGGGATATCAATGTTAAAAGCTTCAATGAGTGGTTGCCCTGCTGGATATTTGAAATCTTGTCCCAATGTTGTCTTAGGCGCGCCCACGATTGTGATCGGTGTGGCCTCGATATCCTCATAAGGCACCTTACCATCCAGATGCGTAAGCGCTAAAGCATTAACCGATATGAGGGTGAGAAAGGTTGCGGCTACTTTTTTGCATGATTTCATGATGGTTTCGCTTTCAAGTTAATCGAAAATTACTTCTGAATAGTGGCGATTACAGGGGCGTGATCTGATGGCTGCTCCCATGTTCGAGGCTCTTTATCAACAATACTTGAACTGCATTTATCTTGCAAAGACTTACTGAGCAAAATATGGTCAATGCGCATACCAGCATTTCTTCTAAAGCCCATCATTCGGTAATCCCACCAGCTAAATGTTTTGGGTGCTTGCTCAAACATCCTAAAGGAATCGTGCAGCCCGAGCCCTAGTAATTCTTGAAAAGCGCATCTTTCTGGTGGTGAAACAAGGTTCTGACCCTCCCAAGCCTTGGGATCGTGGACATCTGCATCAGCCGGAGCAATATTGAAATCGCCCAGCAATGCCAGTTGAGGGTGCTGATCTAACTCCCCACTCAACCATGTTTGCAAAGCCTTGAGCCAGCCCAGCTTATAAATAAATTTATCGCTATCGGGTGATTGGCCATTGGGAAAGTAGGCAGAAACTAAACGCATGGGCTGCATTCCACTGAAACAAACGGTAGCCGCCAAGATGCGCTGTTGCTCATCTTCATTACCGGGAATATTGCGAATGGGCTTTAAAAAGGTCGTTTCTAAGTCGCTTGCTATCGGCGCTAAAGCAGCCTTGCGCACAATGATAGCAACGCCGTTATAGGTTTTTTGGCCAGCAGCTAAGCTCAAATAACCAGCCTCCTCTAACTCCTTATGAGGATATTTATCATCTGTTAACTTGAGCTCTTGTAAACAAAGTGCATCAATAGGCTTCTTGGCTCGCTCTTGATCTTGCAACCAACGAAGTACGTGTGGAAGGCGAACCTTTAAGGAGTTCACGTTCCACGCCGCGATTCGGACAAAATCAGTCATCTATACCCAGTTCCTGTAACTTACGCGTAATCGTATTGCGTCCAATGCCTAAACGTTGGGCGGCCTCGACACGACGGCCACGAGTTACTTCAAGCGCAGCTTGTAACACTGCTTTTTCAAAGCGAGCACAAAGCGCATCGTAAACCTCTTTATCGCCATCTTGAAGCATCTTAACGGCTAAACGCCCTAAACCACTTTCCCAATCTCCAGTTGCTGATTTAGCGCCAATGGGATTCACTGGGGAGGACTCACCATGCAATATTACCGGTGATGCACTGGCTTCAGCAACAATATCGGCGGGCAAATCACTTACCCCAATCACATTGGCTGGTGTCATTACAGTAAGCCAATGACATAAGTTCTCTAATTGACGAACATTGCCTGGGAACGGCATCGTACTCATCTCTTTAAGAACCTCATCAGATAGCTTCTTGGGTTCCACATTTAAAGACTTGGCGCAAATGAGCATAAAGTGTCGCGCCAAAACGGGTATATCTTCACTACGCTCACGCAAGGATGGCATACGCAGACGGATGACATTCAAACGATGCAATAAGTCCTCGCGGAATAAGCCTGAAGCTACTCGCGCTTCTAGGTTTTGATGCGTTGAGGCAATGATGCGCACATTAGCCTTGATGGGATCTTGGCCGCCAATACGATAAAAATGTCCGTCAGACAGAACCCGCAATAATCTGGTTTGCAAATCAAATGGTAGATCACCAATCTCACCTAGGAATAATGTGCCTCCGTCGGCTTGCTCAAAACGACCACGACGTAAAGTCAATGCACCAGGGAAAGCGCCGCGCTCATGACCAAAGAGTTCAGACTCTAATAAATCTTTTGGTACCGCTGAAGTGCTTAAAGAAACAAAAGGTCCCTTAGCGCGTGGGCTATGTTTATGCAAAGCATGTGCAACCAACTCCTTGCCCGTACCAGACTCACCCGTAATGAGCACGGTCGCATGAGACTGCGCTAAGCGTCCAATCGCGCGGAAAATTTCTTGCATTGCTGGTGCTTGACCAATAATCTCACTGGCATCCTGCCTCCAGCCGGCAGCCTCTTTGGAGCCAGAATCGTTTCGAATTCCTTGCTCAACCGCGCGACGAATTAATTCAATTGCCTTATCGACGTCAAAAGGTTTTGTCAGGTATTCAAAAGCGCCCCCTTGAAAAGAGGAAACTGCCGAATCCAAATCCGAATAGGCCGTCATGATGATGACTGGTAAATTAGGATGACTAGCCTTCACATGCTGCAAAAGATCCAAGCCATTGCCTCGCGGCATACGAATATCCGAGATCAACACTTGAGGAGTCTCTTTTTCTAAGGCATTGAGGACATCATTCGGATTAGAAAAGCTCTTATGCGGAATATTTTCACGCGCTAAGGCTTTTTCTAAAACCCAACGAATAGATTGATCATCGTCGACGATCCAAATTGGTTTCATGATGTTTTCTCCTGCCTACGGTATGGAATTTGAATATGAAAATCGGTACGTCCAGGATGGCTATCGCATGCAATAAAACCCTGGTGTTGCTGAACAAAGGTTTGCGCTAGGGTGAGACCTAAACCACTGCCGCCCTCTCTACCAGAAACTAATGGAAAGAAAATACGTTCGATAATTTCTTCTGGTATTCCGGGTCCGTTATCAATCACATGTAAATCCATCGCTAACTTATAGCGATTTCTAGCAATCGTGACCGATCTAGCAATGCGAGTTTTGAGTTCAATCTGAGCAACTTCTAAGCGAATTTCCTCAGAAAGCGCTTGCGCTGCGTTATGCACAATATTGAGTACCGCCTGAATGAGTTGCTCTCGATCCCCTAGAACATCTGGCAAGCTGGTGTCATAGTTGCGAATAATTCTGAGTCCTTTAGGGAACTCAGCCAAGACTAAACTGCGCACCCGCTCTAAGGCCTCATGGACATTAAAAGATTCCATCACGTGTGCCTTGCGATGTGGTGCTAGTAAGCGATCCACCAAGGTTTGTAAGCGGTCAGACTCTTTGATGATGACTTGGGTATATTCACGCAAACCCTTTTCGGGAAGCTCAAACTCTAAGAGTTGCGCTGCCCCACGTATACCACCCAAGGGATTCTTAATTTCATGCGCTAAGTTACGCATTAACTGCTTATTGGCCTCTACCTGCTGAGTTACCCGTTCATCCCGCTCGCTACGTAACTGCTGATCAATTGGAAACCACTCCATCATGATTAAGCTTGGATCCTCCAAAGGAGCTACCACTACATGTGCAGGAATAGAGTCCTGATGAATGCTCCCTGGCAAGGAGTGCAAAACCATTTCTTGCCGTTGAGCAGCTGCATGCCCATGCTTGACCTCATCAATCATGGTGGCCAAGGCATCGTTATCACCAAACAAATCATGCACAGACTGACCCTCAAGTGATTTACGTGAGAGATCCAAAGCTGACTCAGCGGCCGGATTCACATACACCAATTGTTGGCTCTCAGCCTCAAATACCACGATGGCATTGGGCATTTGATCTAGCAATGTCGGAAAAAAAGGAGCAGCCGAAGCTGCTCCCTTGAAC